>DASVOW010000748.1:0-4935 GCA_036383155.1 Ktedonobacterales bacterium | reverse complement strand
GGGCATCGCGGCTCGTCGGATCGGCGACTTCGATCTTTACCATTGACGCCGTCAGGAGCCGCTCGACCTCGGCCATCGCCGCCGCAAGCTTCACGCGCTGACGGTCATTTAGCGGCTCCAGCAGTGAACGGGCGAATGTGTTGGCGCGGTGATCAAGCTCAGCGCGCTCACGCAAGCCGGCCTGAGTGAGATGGACCTGGCGAACCCTGCCATCGTGCTCACTTGGCCCAACGACAATCAAGCCTTGCGCTTCGAGCGAGCGCAGGAGGCGACTGACGTAGGCGGAGTCGAGCCCAAGGCGACTTCGCAGGTCGCGGACTCTGGCGCCCTCAGCGCCGACCTCCCACAGCAGCCGCGCTTCGCCAAGGGGATGGTTGCGACCGAGGAAGTGGTCGTTGAGCGCGCCAACGCGCTCAGTCATGGTGCGATTGAAGCTTCGGACCTGTTCAACCAGTGGCGTATCCATAGAAGCCCCCAAGTATGCCCAAGCGGTGACCGCGAATTATCTGATTATAGTCAGAGAATTTTGGGCTGACGCAAGGAGTCTGGAGCAGAAGATCGCGTCGCAGGCTCATTTCCGAGACAGGCGTCTCGCCACTTCAAAGACAAGTGCCATGAACATCGTCGGGATCCCAGCGAGAAGCGTTGCGGTCGAGGAATCAGCATTATTGGGCGCCACAGTATCGGCAAACAGATAGGTGGAGGTAAGGAACAGCGTGAGCAGGATAAACACAATGCCAATCGCTTTGTAAAAACCGGGCCATTCACGACGGGCAACCATTGAGCCGATTTTAACACACCAGCCATAGCGAGCAGAATTGCGGTAATGGTGGCTGTAGGCTCCCATTGGGGCAATGAAAAATGCAGGAACAAGCCAATGGCACACGCACTGACGATCGCACACACTATCGCCAAGTAGATGAGGGTCGTTGAGTAGCAGGGCAAACGCGAGGGTGGGCGAGGCGTAGGTCGCGGCATGCAGTACCTCCTCTGGGTGTGTTACATGGTGACGGTCACGAGGAGGAAGACGGTGACGGTGATCCAGAGGGCGCCGCAGACGGAGAGCCACCAGCGGGGACGTCCCTTGAGGGAGTCGAAGGCGGGGACGCAGAGGAGGGCGGCGAGGACGATGCCGGTGGTGATGCGGCCGGTGCCCTGGTAGTCTACATAGTCGAGCGGGGGCAGCATGACGATGAAGAGCAGAACGTTTGCCAGCAGCGCCCAGATTTCGACGCTGAAGGGCTGGCGGCGCAGGGCGAGGAGGCCGAGGACGGCGCAGACGAGGGCGGGAATGACGAGCGTGGCGACGGTCCAGCCGAGGGTGGGCCAGGGCCAGTAGACGAGGAGGCCGCCGAAGGGGATCAACTGGGGGGAGAGATCGGCGCGCACGCCGGGTGAGCCGAGCCACAGCAGCAGGAAGAGCCTGTAGAGCAGGTATGGAGCAAAGGCGACGCTCAGGAGCAGCGCGGCACTGCGCCAGCCAGCGCGTATGCTGGCCAGCAGACGGTCGCGCCAACCGCGCAGGGTGCTGATGGTGTCGCCGGAGGCGAGCGAAGCGAAGAGGGGGGCGATGCCGTAGAGGCCGGCGAAGACGACGGTGGTCTCGCGGGCCAGCAGCGCTCCGGCGAAGGCGAGGCCGGACCAGATGAGGCGCCGCCGTCCGCCGAAGTCGAAGAGGTAGATGGCGAGCGCGACGAGGCCGTAGGAGAGCGGTTCGGTGAGGTCGCGCTGGTAGGCGATGAGCAGGCCGGAGTAGAGGCCGTAGAAGATGGCGAGCCAGGTGGGGCGTCCCTTGCGCTGGAGCCAGAGGGCGACGAGCAGTGTGCCGCCGCCGACGGCAAGCCAGTTGGTCAGCAGGAGGGTGTAGGGGATCAGGGCGGACTGCCCGAAGGCGAGCAGCCGCGCGGCCATCGGGTAGAGGATGCGCGCGTAGCGGAAGGCGGGGCGGTCGATGTAGTAGCGGGCGTTGACGGGGTCGAGGGCGATGTAGTAGCAGAACTGACCGTCATAGCCGACGATGGGATCGTAGTGGTAGTCGGGTCCGAACGCGGCGTTGATGGTCGCGCTCTTTGTGCTTTGCTGAGCGAAGTTGCGCCCGACGTGGATGAAGTCGTGGACGTCGTGGCCCGCATGCAGGATGGCGAGGGTCCACCAAGTGTAGCAGACCAGCACGATGACAACGGGTGTCCACGGGGAGCGCAGCCAGCGGCCCGCCCGCATTGGCAGCGACCGAGGCGCCTGGGTCCTGTCGCGCTGGCTGTTCATCACGCCGTCTGGTAACACTTGCGCATTCCGCACTGCCCGATCCCTTCGCAACCATGCCATACCTGGATACGTTTCCGCGGGAGAGCAAGTCATAGCAGCCATGTGCCTCCTCAACTCCCCACGCTATTGTATGCGCTCAGCGCGCCAGGTCAAGCACCTGTCTATCTGGGGATGGGAGAGAGTGTTGTGGTGCAGGGGACGGGGTAGCCGATGCCTTATTGTTCAGGAGCATGAAATCCGGGCGGGCGCGGACACTCCCACCTCATTCCAGGGGTGATGTGGTTTGAGTGTCGAGACTGCGGCGGCATCAAGCAAGGCGTATCGGCGCCGGGGTATACTCTCGTGTGTGTTGCTCGCGAGAAAGTGCATAGTTGCCGCAGGTTCGGCCAGCATCATGCTATATGACACTGGAGCACGCGAGAGCGACACAAGTTGAGTAGCATTCGAGGGCAGATCGCCGGGAACGGGAGAGGGTGTATGCGAGGACTCTACCTGGGCATCACACTGCCTCTGGACGCAATCGTACCATCCAGCCATGTAACCACTCATATGATGGACGCGTTGCAGATCGTGCTCCTGGCTATCGGCATTATCTTTGTGCTGCAGATCATCACGGTGCTGGCCCTCTCCGTCGTCGGCTCGCGGCGCAAGCACCGCCCTTTCAGCGGGTTTCCGCACAAGCGGACTCGGGAGATTGCCGTTGGAGAAAATCAACTTCGCGTCTATAGCTATGGGCGCGACCTCTACGACGCGATGCTGGCCGCGATCGAGTACGCCAAGGAGAGCATCTTCCTCGAAACCTTCATCATCAAGGGTGACGCGGTCGGGGAGGAATTCAAAGAAAAGCTGGCGCGGAAGGCCGCCGAGGGTGTGGCCGTCTATGTGAACTTCGATGCGTTCGGCAACACGGTCGTGCCGCGCGCGTTCAAGCGTTTCCCGCCGCAGGTACACGTGTTGAAGTATCAGGCGATCCGGCGGCCGTGGCATCTGCTCGATCCGCGCCGCTACGTGGTGAACCATCGCAAGCTGCTGGTTGTGGACGGCAAGATCGGCTTCATCGGCGGGTATAATCTGGGCAGCCTCTACGCCACCGAATGGCGCGATACGCACCTGCGGATTCGCGGGCCGGCGGCGGCAGACCTCGCGCAGTCGTTTATTGACTTCTGGAACCGCCATTATCCCGGCAATGACCGCATCAAGCTCCACTATCCGCGCCACTTCGATCCACTGATCGCGCTGCGCGGCACGGACGCGATGCGCCTGACGTTCCCGATTCGCGACATGTATATCGAGGCGATAGACCGGGCGGAGCGGCACATCCTGCTCACCAACGCGTACTTTGTGCCGGACGGCACGCTGCTCGACGCACTGAAGGCGGCGGCCGCTCGTGGTGTGGCGGTGGAGATTCTTGTTCCGTGGATCTCGAACCACATCCTTGCCGACTGGATGGCTCGTGGCCACTTTGCCGAGTGCCTGCGAGCGGGCATTCGCATCTTTGGCTACCGGCGCGCGATGATCCACGCGAAGACCTGCACGATCGACGGCGAGTGGTCTACGATTGGCACGGCGAACCTCGACCGTCTCAGCTCAGTGGGCAACTATGAGGTGAATGTGGAGATCTTTAGCAAGGAGCTGGCGCGGCAGATGGAGGAGATCTTCGAGTGCGACAAGACGAATGCCTTTGAGCTGAAGCTGGAGGCGTGGACGAAGCGCCCGTGGTATATGAAGTTTAGCGAGGGGATTCTGGCGCCGCTAAGGATTATGCTGTAGGGGATGGTTGAGTGGCGGGATAGGTGGGCGGTGGGGGTAATCGTTTTATGTCCTATCTGAACCGTTATCTTCAGGGTGAGCACGAAGCCGTCTGGGATGAATTGCAGACCCTTGGAGCGGAGATATACAACCAGCCGCTTTATGATGACGCGCTTGGCGTCGTGCGCGAGACGATGCGGCGCGTGCGAGCGAACATCGAGATGCTTATCCCCCGGCTCGCCCAAATTGGTTTGTCTTCGGCTACGATCACCTCCTCCTGCAAACAGTTGCCCATCCACTATCTGGCAGGAAGGCGGATTGGGAAAGATACATGGAGGCGTTGCGCTGGTCGCGTGAGCAGCCGCCGCTTTTCCTTCCTGCGCGCCTCGGAGAGCAGGGGCGCGCCGAAACCCGCGAAACCATGGACTGGGGGGGATTAGAGGATGCCTTGGAAGAGCTTCTTGAGGCATACGATATCTATCCAGACATGCCGAAACACTTCCGCGACGTCGAAGCAATGATCGGGCGCCTGCCCCTCTCGCTACGGCTCTGGTATGAGGAGGTCGGCGCAGTGAACTTCTACGGCCACCATCCTCGCTGGAGTGACTATGTGGAATTGGGTGCAACTATGGCATATGCCGATCCGCTCCAAGTCTGTGTGCTGGACGACGCTCACATGGCACATCTGCGCGAGCGGCACCAACGGGGCCATCTTCATGCCTTTGAGTTCGCCCCAGATCCCTATTTCAAGGATTACAAAGCGGGATCCAGCACACCGTTTAGGATTCTCCCAGCAGACGCGATTGACGGTGAGCTTGCCAGCTACCCATCAAGGCCGACTCTTGTGCACTATCTCCGACGGTGCATGCGGTGGGCTGGCTACCCTGGCATGGCTGAGTGGTCAAGCGTTCCAGAGGATGA
>DASVOW010000747.1:0-3846 GCA_036383155.1 Ktedonobacterales bacterium | reverse complement strand
CTATCACGGAGAAACGAGGTTTGAGCAATGCGGACGAGCGTGCGTGATGAGCCTTGCACCAACCACCTCGATGCACGTATCACGCTGCGTCACTTTCCCGCGGCGCCCTATGTCTCCCGGTCGCGTGCCTATGCCTTGCTGGCTGGCGTATTCGTCGCTGGCATGCTCGGCGCCACCCTGCCGACTCCGCTCTACGTCCTCTACCAGAGCGAATACCATTTCACCTCGGCCGTGATTACTGTGATCTTTGGAATGTATGCTGTGGGTGTGCTCGTTGCCCTGCTCTTCCTGGGTCACACTTCGGACCACTTCGGGCGCCGGCCAGTGCTGGCAGCTGCCCTCGGCGTAGCCTTCGTGAGCACCCTCTTCTTCGTGTTCGCCCAGAACGTCCCACTGTTGTTGGCCGGACGCTTTCTGTCTGGCATCTGTGCTGGGCTGCTCTCCGGGACCGCGACGGCCGCGCTTGCCGAGCTCCAACCGGCTGGTAATCCGCAGGAGGCCGCGCGCGTGGCCACCGCCGCCAGCATGGGCGGTCTGGGGCTTGGCGCGCTCGTAGCCGGGCTGTTCGCTCAGTTCGCCCCCGCTCCGACGCGACTCGTGTATGTCGTTTACCTGGCTCTTGTGGTGGTGGCGCTCGTCATTGTGGGTATGTTGCCAGAAACCGTCGAGGCCCCCGACCACGTATGGGATCTCCGGCCACGTGTGAGCGTCCCACCTTCGGCTCGTGCGGTCTTCATGCAGGCGGCAGTCGCCGTGTTTTGCGCCTTCACGGTCTTGGGCCTCTTCACTTCCCTGGCGTCATCGTTTCTGAGGAGCACGCTCCACCAGCCGAACCTCGCACTGGCCGGGGCGGTCGTCTTCCTGCTGTTCGGCACGGGCGCGGTGTCTCAGCTCACTCTGCACCACCTCACTAGCAGAGCCGCGCTCCTGGCTGGGCTGGTCCTCCTGCTCCTCGCGCTTGCCCTGGTCGAGCTAGGGCTCGCCCTACCCAGCCTCGTGTTCTTTCTCGCGGGCACCATCGTTGCCGGTCTAGGGGTTGGGTTGGCATTCATGGGCAGCCTGGCAGCCATCAACCAGATAGCGCCACCTGGGCGTCGAGCCGAGCTCATCTCCGCCTTCTACGTGGTCGCCTACCTTGGTATCACCGTTCCAGTGCTCGGCGTTGGAGTGCTCGCCCAGGTCACGAACCTACTTATAGCGAGCATCTGCCTGGCGGTGGTAGTCGCCATCCTGCTTCTTTTCACACTTGCGGCATTGCTCTCGTCCGAACACGGCAGCGCGATGCAGCAATCTGGCAGTTAGCCCAACCGCCCATTCCCTCGCGCTCGTGGCTCACCGGCCGATGCGCTGAGTTGCCACGACCGCATCTCCCTACCAGTCCGCGCAGGCGGACTTTGCGGCGGCCGCAGCCGCCTTCAGGCGCGGTTTTAACCGCCCACCCTCCCACATGCCGTGAGCCGTGCCCCATGTGAAGAGGAGCACGGCTCACTAACAGGATACTCAGCTTTCGGCGCTATTCCCAGCGCACGCCGCAAAGGGAGCGCTCACATCCGCCTAGCGCTTGCTTGGGCGGCTTCGGCGCGTCGTATCGTTCCCCTGCTGTCCAGTATCCGTTCTTGGGCTCTGCTCGTCGACCTCCTCGATATTGACCCGCTCCTTGCGCACAGTATCGGCGACGTGCTCCGTTTCTTCCACCGCCTGCTTGTGGAGGTGGACCTCCTCGGTGACCCGCGCTTCCTTACCGGTGACGACCTGCTCACCGCGCAAAGGTACCTCTATGTCTTTCTCGACGAAGGCATCTGGGCCAAGATTCGTTGCCGCCGCGCCCTCCACCGGCACGCGCTCGATACGCACTTCCTCATGCGTGACCGGCACGTTGACGGCTTGCTGCTCTTCGACAACATCACGATGGATACGTACACGCCCCGCTTCGGTCGGCGCTTTGTCTACGACCAGCTCTTCCTCGACGATCGGCACGCGTATGTCGCTCTGATCGACGATCTCGTTTGCCTGCGCAGGAGGTGCGGCCGGCATACGTTCGTCGATTCCGCGCCGCGCCGTCACATCCGCGACATCCGCGTCAATCGCGGCGGGCGCGGCGGGCGCGGCGGGCGTGGCCCTCTCAGCGCTCGCCATTGGCGTGGCGTATCGCTCGCTCTTGAGCTCATCTTTCGTCAAGTTGAGCATGATCGCATCAGGATCGACGCGCGTCACGGCACTCATGGGAATGTAGACATCATGGGTGAAGAGGAAGCCCTGCTTCACGATGAGCATGTTACCCTGAGGGTCGAGCTGGTCGATTGTCCCTACCTTCTCACCTGTCCTATCGTAGACGGGCGTTCCTTCAATGAACTGTCGTGACGAGGTCAGGTTTGTGTCAAAGTCTGAGTTGTTCCGCATCGTTTCGTGCTCTTTCTGATGTACTAATAGTTCCCGCAGGCCGAGCATGAGCTAGGGTTGCGAGCCTTCCTTCATATACTTGCGGCCTGTACCAACTGAGGTAAATGGTTCGTTGACGGCTGCGAGAGGAGCAGACGACGAATGTGTCTGCCTCTCGCAGCACACTGGGGCTAAGGCTAGCGCGTCCTGCCGAATTGTCCGAGTGAGCGACCTTGCCCGCCGAGTATGCCACCGGCCGCTGCGGCGATAGCCGAGAGCAGCAACGAGATAAACGCGCCCCATGCTGCGTTTCGTGTTGCAGCAGCGATATCCGCGGGATTGACGTTGACGTTGCCTGGGGTGACGCTCCGACCCGCCGCCACGAACTGACCGGCGACATTGCCAAGCGCGCCGAACAGCGTGCTCAAGCCCAAAACCGACAGCGCGAAGATCAGCGTAGTCGCCAGCGCCCAGACCATGAATCCATTCAGCATTCCGGCATCGTTCCCGCGAACAGCGGAGGTGCGCTCGGCGATATAGCCACCCAGGAAGAACGCGATCAAGCCAATGATCGCCGTGACCCACGGTGATGCGCCTGAGGCACCTGTTCCATTCGTCCCGTTATTGGTGAGCAGACCCAATCCATAGGCCAGCAGCTCAAGCAACAGGAAACTAGTGAATGTGGTCAACAGGCCCGCCCAGATAGGGCCCCAGCGTACACGATCGCGCGGAGCGACCACTTGCGTCTCTTGCACCAACTCCCGTGAGTTGGGCGCACTAGATAGACTAGACTGGCCCATTGGCGCACGACCGCGCATGGGCTGTGCTGCTGTCGATTGCCTGTTTATCTCACTTTCGTGAGTCTCAGGCGTGTTGAATGTGTTACTTGCCACGATGTCCTCGATGCTATCCTTCTGTCTAATTGCCTTTGGTGTCCAGCCCGCTGATTGGCCGTCCTTGCCCTTTCAGGTCGTGTTTGCTCTCTCAAACACTGTTGTGCTCCTGTAGCTTGCTCCCCCACTCCTACGCACATGGGCATGCGAACAATTTTTAACTCTTTTTGCAGCGAAGCAGTAATACTTGCCTCAATTCTAACTATGGCAAGATGGGTACCATCACTATGCAAGCTATCAAAAAACCTTCTTCAATTACTTCTCAAACAGCCCGGGTCAGCCCCGAAACGAATTGTAGAGATACAGAAAGAGATCAGCATTTCTGCCGGTGTTACACTCGCAACGATACGCAGATCGAACGAGTCCTCAATCTACGTTGATGTTGCGGAGAGGGTATGAGGCTGGGAAACGTTTTCCATATGCCACACATCACGCCGTTTTCTCCTCTTGACAACCACCCATTGAATCCGTATAGTTTGGAGCAGACAGACTGGGAAACGTTTTCTAAATAAAACCTCACATCACGCTATTTTCTCCTCGCGTATCGCTGTTATGATACGTCCGACCGCATTTG
>DASVOW010000746.1:0-2018 GCA_036383155.1 Ktedonobacterales bacterium | reverse complement strand
TGGGTGGTGAGAGCGGGCAGCCGCAACTGCGGTTAGGGACGTGCTTGGCATGGCTTCGATGTGGCTGGCCAGGGTGACTCCGGCGAGTGCGGTATCACGTGGCATCGAGGCCAAACCAAACACGGTCTTTACACCGACGCTGAGAGCGCCGGCACATTCTAGCCGGCAGCTAGGCGGGCTGGCTTGGCTTGAACCAGCCTGGGCGATACCAGACGGAAGACAGGATAGGCTGCGGCGATCTTCTCGAATTCCGCTAGCGGCGCATCCTGGTTAACGGGGATATGGGAGCGCGCTCCCGGCGCTCGGTGCAGGTAGGCCTTCAGAATGGGGGCGCGCTGCTCAACGGGTATCTCTTCGAGGTGGACCTCCTCATTACCGCCGCTGTGGAGAACCGCCCTTCCGCTGGCTGCCCGTACATTCTTGACCCATTGGACATTGTCACCGAGCATGGACACCAGATAGCGCTGTCCATCGACGACGACCACGACCACTGGCAGCAAGATGGTTCGCCCCGACGTGCGTCCGATCACTTCCAATGTCACCATCCCGTACTTGGCGCCGAAACGCGACGAGGCGAGTGCTACCGTCGCTCGATTGAGCGCCCGAGCCAGCCAATTCGGTCGCTGCCCACGATACATCCATTGCCTGAAGGCGTCTTTCCGCATGGTAACAGTACCTCCTTCATTTTCCTGCGTCTCCCGATTCCTCATCGGTTGAGCACATCGGCTGGCATCTGCGCCAGGTCGTGGGCGATGCTCTCGGCCCAGGCGTCGATAGTCTGCCAGTCGCGGAAGTCCCCCTCGGGGAGCAGGGTGCGGCCTGCCGGCATGCTCCGGATCACTCGCTCAGCAAACCCCAGCTTGTGTGGGTCCAACACGCCGTAGAACACCTGAATACCACGCGGCTTGATCGTCTCCTTGAATTCTGCGAACTCTTTGGGCTCGGAAACGACTCGCAAGTCGCGTCCCTGGGCGTCTGTAGTCGCAGTGCCGAGCGGACTGCTGCTGAACAACCACACCGGACGAGTGGCGAGGATCGCCTGGTTGCGCCGTACGAACTCTGTGGCCTCCTTGAGCCAAGAACCCATGTAGGCTGCGCTGCCGATAACAAATGCGTCGTAGCCGGTCAGATCGTGGACGGATTGCGCCGGGCGCGCATGCGCCTGCTGTCCTAATGCGGCGAGCCTTTCGGCGATGCGCTCGGCGATTCCTTGTGTGGCGCCGTGTTTGGTGGCGTACGCGACGATTATGGACATGGTGATCTCCTTCCTGCGCGCCTCATGCACAGTGCAGGATGATGCGTCGTTTGATTTCGACGATATCACTGTACAAAACACGGATCACACCTGCGTCACGCATGTCAGCCGCGATATCTCACGGACATCACAAGCCCCTCTGGCAGAGGAGCGAGAGCGAAAGACGGCCAGAGCAACTGCAGAGACTCAGCAACTACAGCACGGCCAGGAGCGGCGCGAGTATGCTCGTCACGAAGATGCCGTCAAAGACACCCGCGCCCCCGATGCTGACAACACGTCGCGTGCGTTGGGACGACATGCCAATCTGCTCCATTTCGTCCAATATTTCAGACGACTCGCCGTGGCCGATGGGCTTGGCACTGGAACTCAAGAGCGACCCACGGAGCACACGAGGCAGATTGAGAATATCCGCGCCGATGAGTGTGCCAAGGGTGCCGGAGATATACGCTACCGGCGCGGCGGCTAGTGTGGCACCGCCGAGCGCAGCCACCAAGAAATGCGCACTCACCGCGGTGACCAGCAATGGGATGATGGCGGGCAGCTCAATCCCATGACCGGGCACTGAACGCGCAACGAGCTTGGTGACCACAGCGACAATGATCGTTGCCGCCACCGCAGCTATCCACGGCGTGGTGGGAAGGGTGAAGAGATAGATCGACATGGCGATGGGAATAATCGCGCCGCCAACATTGAGTGCGATTACCTGCTCTACCACGACCGGCGGGAAGTAATAGAACATTGGCATGAATTGGCGCAGCCACAC
>DASVOW010000745.1:0-2710 GCA_036383155.1 Ktedonobacterales bacterium | reverse complement strand
GTCGCCGCTGGGGGATTCACAGACTGCCAGTGTCACCGTCGGCGTCGTGGAGGGTCCGGCACGCTCCGGACGCGGCAGCTACAGTGGCGTCTGTTCGACCTATCTGGCGCGCGTCACTCCTGGCGACAACGTCATGGGATTCGTGCGCAATTCGAATACGCAATTTCGGCTGCCCACGGATGCGAGCACGCCTATTATCATGGTGGCTGCTGGAACGGGTCTCGCTCCATTCCGAGGCTTCCTGCAGGAGCGCGCCATCATGCAGGAGCGGGGTGAAACGGTTGGATCATCGCTGCTGTTCTTCGGCTTCCGCGATCCCGAGCAGGATTACCTCTATGAGGAGGAGTTGAGCGACTTCGCGGCACGCGGCATTACGACGGTGGTTCCTGCGGTATCACGTACGGAGGGGCAGCCAAAGCGCTACGTGCAGCAGGCCATTCGGGAGCATGAGAAAGACATGTGGAATCTATTGCAGCAAGGGGCTGTAATCTACGTCTGTGGTGATGCGAGCCGCATGGCGCCGGAGGTTCGCGCCGCTTTTGCCGCCATTTACGAGCAGAAGACCGGGCTCAGTGCCATTGAAGCCGATGCCTGGCTCAGCGGCCTTACCGCTGCCAATCGCTATCTGGTTGACATCTGGCCCTCCAACTAGCCGCTCGTTAATCTATCGTTCACATGGCCGCTGGTGCAGTCTCGCTGGCCAGCGGCTCGATGCTCTGCAGCCGATTGCGACGTGGCAGGTAGTACACTCGATAGGGTAGGCTGGTGTCTAGAGCGAAATATGTAGTCTTCCGGATGGCAAACTGCCTACCGGCTACCTCAAGCGTGTAGATCGGCAGGTAGTCGGCATCGCGCACGCTCTTGCGCGCTATCCCTTCCACCGCCAGGACGTGCTGGCCGTCTCGTGGCGTGGTGGGCGGTAGCCTGGGAACATGTCTGCTATCAATTGCTGGCAACGCGATCAGCACTGGAAGAGCCAGCACCAGTGTGATAAGAGCCAGCAGCAGCGGGCCAGAGCCGTTCGCCATAGCGATAAAAGTAGCCGGTCCCGTCAATACAAATGCAGCCAGAACGAGCAAGATGAGGAACATTACAGCAAAGACAGAAAGGAGTGCAATCATAGCAGCATCAGAATCCGGTGTCTCTTCCCGTTCCTCTCTTGCTTCGCCCGACCGGTTCGCGGCTAGCGTGGCAGCGGAGAAGCCTTGCGCATGGGCGAGTGTAAGCAAGAGATCGTGATGCGGGACAGGTTCGTCTAACGCTTCAGCAGCAACAAGCAGCCCGGACTCTGCCAGGTAGAAGAAGCGGTAGCGGCCAGGGAGGAGATCGCGAATGGTGGCATCCGGTGCAAACAGGGTGCGCTCGCCCACTATTGGGGCATAGGTGTGATTGCGCCACAGAAGTTCGCCCTCACCCTGCACGACTGCTCCCTGACGCAGTTCGCGCAGCACACGCTTTACACGCGGCACGCGAGGGCGCTGTCTCCGCTCGATCCAGAGAAACAGGAGCAAGAGAAGGACCAGCGGCACGAGATTCGGAGAGACAAGCAGTAGCCACTCGCTATCTATATGGCCGCGCCACAGCCGTATGGCCTGCCACACTGTAAGGTAGCTGAATAGCATGATTGGAGAGAACCATATATTCAAATCGGGCCGCTTTAGTGCGTGCTCGATCCGGCGCCGCTGATCTAGCGCAAGTCGGCCTTCGTAGTTCTCCGGCAATGGTGCGGCCGACGCGTTGCCTGTACCGTCGCTCATATAGTTACCTTGAAGCGTGTGAAGCCATAGTATGGGGTTCGTGTAGATATGCTCATTGTGTCATCCTATGGCGAGTAGTTGTGATCGGCCCTTATTGCTTGTTGCGCTCGCGCAGGACTTTGCCGAAGCTGGTGTTGTCGATGCTCCAGGCGCCTTGATAGTTGCCGGTGAGGTCGTTGTCCTCGAAGGTGCCGCCGGCGTGGGCGTCGATGCGCACGGCATGCCGTGCGTTGCGGTTGATGCGATTGCGCTTGGCGACGGCATAGCTGTCGCGCATGATGGTGAGGCCGCTGCTGGCATGGGCGACGATCTCATTCTCCTCCAAGGTGACGATGCCTTTGCCGCCGAGGAAGACACCCCAGCCACCCCCCTCGTGGATGTGGTTGCGGCGCAGCAGTACCTCCTCAGCGGCGGTGATGTTGACAGAGGCGCCGTTGGTTTGGGTGCTGATGTCGCAGCCGATCACTTCGACGTGGCCACGTGCGATGACGAGGCAATCGAGATGTTTGCCGCCGAGTTGGCGTAGCGTCAGGCGCTCCAGCCGCACGCCGGGCGCTTCGATGCGTAGCGTGCTATTGTGGACGCCTTCGATCACCACGGTGCTCGGCTCGCCCTGTCCGATGAGGGTCACCGCCTTGTCGAGCGTCAGCTCCTCGGCGTAGTGGCCTGGCGCGATCTCGATGCGGTCGCCATCCTTTGCTCCGAGGATGGCGGCGGCGATGGTGGCAAACTCACCCGATGCGCCGTCTACGAGCAGCGTCGCCGGACCTGTCCTCGTCTCCGTTTGCGCAGGTTGCGGCGCTCCGGCAGACGCGATACCCAGCGCACGGCGCAGATCATCCAGCCAGGCCCGCTGGGGCTTGTTGGTGGCATCGACGAAGATGTGGGCGTAGTCGAATGGCTCGGGCTCGTAGCCAGCGTCGAGGATGAGATTGATCAGCACGCGGGTATCG
>DASVOW010000744.1:0-1952 GCA_036383155.1 Ktedonobacterales bacterium | reverse complement strand
GGATTGACCTGGACAAGAGCGTATGCCAGGAGCGCGCGCGGCGGAAGCAATCTCTTAGTCGCCTGCCAACGCTGCTCGGAGGTAAGCCGCCCAATCATCCCTGTCCCGCTCGTCCCGGCCTCCGCCCAGTAGATCACACCTGGCGAGGAGAAGACCACCTTCTCCACATGTGCTGGATGGTCGGCAAGGTACGTAGCCGAGATGGTGCTGCCCCACGAGTGGCCGATGAGAATGACGCGCTCAGCGCCGATACGCTGCCGGATCGCCTCCAGGTCCGCCACATGTCGCGCGACGGTGTACTGGGTCGGATCGGCCAGACGCGGCGAGAGACCCGCCCCGATCTGGTCGTAGAGATAGACGTCGTATCCGTCAAGCGCCAGTTGCCCAAAGAACCGCGCATCTTCGGCCATCATGGGTACGCCCGGACCACCATGCGCGAAGATGATCGGCGTCGGTTTCGCCGCGCCGACGGCTGGAACCCTCACGTAGGCAATCCGCGATCCGGTCGGCAGATCCCAGAAGCGCTGCCCCGGCACCGCCGCTGCTGGCATGGCCGGATCACGCAACGGCACGAGCACTGCCAGCATCCCGACAAGAGCGACAGCACCCGCCGCTCCCAGAACCCCGAGCCGCCACTTCCGTCGGCGTGATGTCTTCAGCCCCCGTGTAATCAATGCACCGCTGCCTGCCGCGACGACCCCAAATGCCAAGAGCCCCGCAAAGAGGAAAAGCGCAGGCTCATCAGAGACTGCCGCCACGCCGAGGAGCGCCCCAACCCCGGCGACGAGCCCAAGCAGCAGGCCAAGGCCGACAAGGACAGCACGACCCACCACTCCCTATCCCTCCAATACTGCAAACCGATGACGCATCTAATATCTCCTCGAGCGGTGTGTCGAGTCAATGTAGAGCGTCTACCCAACAGAGCCGAACGCCAGTTGCCTGCATGCGCATTGTAGGTGATCCACCATTGATGATGCTAGGACCAGCGCACGTTTGCCGGATTGGCCGTTGGCATCAGGCCAATCCAGCTGAGTCTCCGCCCGAGGGCACTGCTCTGCCTCTCTCGGCAGCACTCATCTATCGTCAGGAGTGACGAAAGCACCAAATCCCTACGGATAGATGCCGCGAAGCTGTGTCGCCTCCGCCACACGCTTGACAGCTACCATATTCGCCGCCGTGCGCATGTCGATCTGCTCGTCGTGTGCAAGCCGTGCAACCGAGGAGAAGGCCTGCTCGATGATATGGTGCAATTTCGCGCTGATCTCTTCCTCCGTCCAGAAGAAGCTCTGCAGATCCTGCACCCACTCGAAATAGCTCACCGTCACGCCGCCCGCATTCGCCAGAATGTCTGGAATGACGCGCACTCCACGTTCGAAGAAGATGCGATCGGCCTCCGGCGTCGTTGGCCCGTTGGCTGCTTCGGCAATCAGTTGCGCCTGCACCCTGCCCGCATTGCTCCCTGTCAGTTGTCCTTCGGTCGCCGCCGGAATCAGAATATCGCAGGGCACCTCCAGCAGCTCGCGGACCTCCAACTGCTGCGATCCCGGGAAGCCGATAACAGTACCGGTCTCCTGCTTGTAGCGCATGAGCTTCGGGATGTCCAACCCACGCTCGTCGTAGCTCGCGCCCTTGCGGTCGCTCACAGCCACCACCCGCGCACCATCGGCATGCAGCAGTTCGGCAGCAATCGCGCCCGCGTTGCCAAAGCCCTGGATCGCCACTCGTGAGTCGCGGATCGGCAGCTTCATATCCTGCGCGGCCAGCTTGATGACAGCCACCACGCCAGTTGCCGTTGCCTCATTGCGCCCCTCGCTGCCGCCGATTGCCAACGGCTTACCTGTGACCACCGCCGGCACGGAGTAGCCACGATGCATCGAGTACGTATCCATGATCCAGGCCATCACCTGAGCATTGGTGTTGATGTCAGGGGCAGGAATGTCGCTGGTGGGGCC
>DASVOW010000743.1:0-1952 GCA_036383155.1 Ktedonobacterales bacterium | reverse complement strand
GGCTATCAAGAGCGCTAGTGGGGGAGCGAGCGTCCCTGGGGCCAATGAGTTCTGGCTGCGCACAAACGGCACTGCTGCCGCGCAAGCGTCTGTGACGCAGGCGCTCAAATCGATCAATCCCGAGGTGCGCGATGTGGTGAGCCTGCGCGACACGGCGAGCGCTACCACGACGAATCCGATTGCGGTGGGCATGCGCGGCCTGTTGCTCGTCGGCGCGTTCACCGCCGCGCTGCTCGCGGTGCTGGGCAGCATCATTCAGTCGCTGCTGGCCTCGCGGCAGCGCTCCGAGCAGTTTGCCGTGCTGCGCACGGTGGGCATGACGAGCCGGCAGATCGGGCAATTGCTGCTGAGCGAGCAACTGGTAGTCTATCTGTTCGGTCTGATCGGCGGCACGGTGCTGGGGATGATCCTCACCGTCGCAACCTTGCCGTTCTTGCAATTCAGCGATGTGACACTCGACCCCAGTCAGATAGGCGTCCCGCCCTACACACTCGCATTCAATGCCAGCGGCATTCTGTACTTCTATCTAGCGCTGCTGGTGGCGTTTGCGCTGGCCCTGATCATCGCGTCGCGATTCGCCGCTTCGATTGGGTTGGGCAAGGCGCTGCGTATCGGCGAGGATTGAGCGAGCGACATACAGCTGGTGTACGGCGGGGGAGCATTGGAAGGGCTAAGAAAGGAACCGGCATCGTGCAACAGATCATGGTCGAGTGCCATAATCTCGTCAAAATCTATAAGTCAGCCGATCTCGAAGTGTTCGCGCTCCAGGGACTCGACCTGCATGTGCCGCGTGGCGAGATGCTTGCGCTCGTCGGCCCCTCGGGCGCCGGCAAGAGCACCTTGCTGAATATTTTGGGCGGCCTGGATGACCCCAGTGCGGGCCGCTGTGATGTAGCAGGCGTGGATCTGACACGACTCACCAAGCGCGATCGCTTGCAGTATCGCCGCCGCATCGTCGGGCATGTGTGGCAGCAAACCGGCAGAAACCTGCTGAGCGATCTGACGCTGCTCGACAATGTGATGGTGCCGATGATGCTCGGCGGCTACCCGGCGCGCCGTCAGCGGCGGCGGGCGACCGAGCTCTTGGAGCTGGTAGGGCTTGGCCCACGCATGCACCACCGTCCGGACCGGCTCTCGGGCGGCGAGCAGCAACGCGGCGCGCTGGCAGTGGCGCTGGCGAACGATCCGCCGCTCTTGCTGGCGGATGAGCCGACGGGTGAGCTCGATAGCGCGACGGCGAAGGATGTGTTGGGGCTGCTGCGCCACCTCAACCGCGAGCTTGGGCTGACGACGATCGTCGTGACGCATGACCACGTGGTCGCGGAGTCGATGGATCGCTCGGTCGCCATCCGCGATGGGCGCACCAGCACGGAGGTGGTGCACGCGGAGGAGGCCGAGGAGACGGTGATCATCGACAGCGTTGGACGGCTGCAGATTCCCCGGCCGCTGTTGGAGGCAATCAACTTTGGTGGGCGCGCGCGCGTGCACCTGGCGGAGGGGCATATCGAGCTGTGGCCCGCGGGCGCTACCTCCAACAATGGCGCTGGCAACGAATATGCCACAGAGGATACTCGGCGCTACTAGGTGGACATGGTGAGCGCGGAGAGGATTCGGAGCGGTGGCTGAGAAATATCCGACCGACCGGGAGTCGCTGGAGCGCGACTCCAACATGGACTTTTTCATTGCGACGGGACCGGGCGGGCAGAATCGCAATAAGGTCGAGACAGGGGTGCGGCTCACTCACCGGCCAACGGGAGTCGTGGTGACGGCGACGGAGCGCCGCTCACAGCATGCCAATCGCGAGGCGGCCTTCGAGCGGCTGGCTGAGCGGCTGGAAGAGATGCAGCGCGAGGAGAAGCCGCGCGTTCCTACGCGGATCAATCGTGCGGTTCGCGAGCGCAGGCTGGCAGAGAAGCGCCGGGCGAGCGCGATCAAGCGGCTGCGCTCGGCGC
>DASVOW010000742.1:0-3701 GCA_036383155.1 Ktedonobacterales bacterium | reverse complement strand
TGAGCGAGGAGGTGTTGGTCAGCGACCACAGCAGGATGCTATTGCTTGTGCCGTCGTCGGTAAAGACCGCGCGCGAGCTGAGGAAATACTCCGTGCCGCCGTTGTCGTCGGCATACTGCGTGCCGGGCGACTGCGCCGGCCAGACGGTGAAGCCCGCGCCATCCGGATTGCCGATGGCGGGATCAGAGGTGTCGAACAGCGTCACCGGGAGGCTCGACCCACCAGAGGTGAGGGCGGCCTTCGAGATGGCGTAGATGTTCGCGCCGTGGAAGCCGTTGACAAACACGGGGAACTCGTTCGCCGTGATGTAGATGCCGTTGCGGTCGGCGCCAATGTGCGGATAGTCACCCAGGCAGGCGTGTGGGTTCGTCGCCCACGGCCGCGGCACGGTTCGCCCCGGGCAGTTGTGGTTCGGCGTCCCGTCGGTGCCGTCGTTCTGCGCGGGGAGCTTATAGATGGTCCAGCTGCCGGTCGGATCGGAGGTGTCGCTCACTGCGATGTCGAAGTGGTTCGGGCCAGTCTGCTGGCCGCCGAATGGGCCGCTCGGCACGACTTCGAGCGTGAGCACGACGTGAACGAAGCGGTTCATCACGCGGTCGTAGAGGCAGATGGGGTCAGTGATCGAGGGGCCGCGCACGTTGCCATGCGCGCGGTCGATCGCCGGGGCATAGTGATAGAAGGTGTTGAGATCGACGACGCCTGTCTTCGGGTTGCCCGCGGTGTCAAAGACCCGGAGCACGTCGTTGACCGACTCCAGCACGAAGCCGTTGCCGACGCAGAGCGCCTGGTCCGGCGGCTCGACGGAGAACTGATTGCCGCCGTTGGCGAAACGCTGCTGGTTGAAGTTGAGGCCATCAAAGTGTGTGCCCAGCTCGGGATTGGATTTCGCCTTCTTGCTCGAATTGATCGGTGTGCCTTTGCCGGTCTTGGCGCCGACGATGGTGCGGTTGGGACCTGTATCGCCGCCGTTGTCCGCGCCGTCGCCGCCGTCAGCATCGCCAAAGTCTAGGATCTCGTCCGACTGGACAGAGGCATCGGTGCTTGCAGCCGCCGACGAGAATGAGCTACTGCCGGTGCGGGTGAGAGTCAATGTCTGACCGGAGGCGGCCTGAACCCGACCTCCACCCAGCGTGACCGCCGCCGCGACCACGAGGGATAGCACGGCGAGGCCGCTCATGGTGAGCAGCAAGGGCCGTTTCGCGATTCGCATGAAGATGCACCCTCTCCTTCTTCTGGAGAACGCGACCTGGATCATCCCAGGCCATCAACCTGGAGGCGATTCTCACGCCTCTCACGCGCATCTCATCAGTCGAGTGGCGCGCACAACTCTTCGTTGAGTCTGCTACCTCCTCCTTCGTCTCTACCCTTCTCTCCCTCACATGGGGGAGACACCTCTTCACCTGGCACGCGTGAAACGACTGCCTGGTACATAATACGCCGCCTGGTTACACGCAAGCACTAGCATCGCCACCGGCTAACGGCAAGTGAAGGGAGAAGTAGGCCTGAAAGGAAGACACGACCTTTGATCTGGTTAGGGTCCTTACAGACATAACGCGAGTAGTCAAGCTGAGTAACTGACAAGCACAGTGCCGAATTGACCAAGCGCCGGCCGGGTGCGAAGATTGCGCCGGCGACGAGGATGGGCACGTGGCGCCAGGTTCGCCGCGAGAACAGCGGCGCAAAGACATTCAGGAGTGCGCTGATGCCGGCAGGGAGGATGAGCATCGGACCACCTCTATCCAGGAGTGGCCGCTAGCGTATCAACTTGCTGCCGATTGGATAAAGCCTAGCTCAGGGGCGCTGCGAACCGAAAACTCGCCTAAATGGATGAGGATCAGGCGAGGGTGCTGGTGGTGACGGATCACATACAGGACACACAGGACACATGTCCCGGCGAATACTACTCGCACATCCCCTTCACAGGGCGGCGGGAGATATGTTACACTGGGCTCTGCTCTGGTTGGCAAGCGGCATGGTTCATGCCTGGTACGTTTATGAACCAGGTCTCATGGTGCGAACGTACACTGTATTTGTGTTGTTGCGGCAGGACATTGGCACGTGTTATGCATCGCCGCGCCGTACCTACCTGGGCGTAGTGAATATTGTCGCAGATGAGTAGCGCATGGGCTGGAGCGAGGAGGGGCTCCAGTTGACGAGGTGGGGGCTGTTCGGATCTATCAGCGGGGAGCCTCCAGGGCGAGCGACACCAGCGCCCTAATAAGATTGTGGGCAAATCCGGCGGGTGACTGCCGGGACAGGACACAGTCGCTGGCAGCGCGCGAGCGTGGCCTTTTTTGGGCGCGGCTCGTAAAGGGAGACAGCCGTATATGTGCGGCATTGTTGGTTACGTAGGCCCTCAGAACGCGACTCCTATCCTCATCGATGGTTTGCAGCGCCTCGAATATCGCGGCTACGACTCGGCGGGTATCGCCGTCGTCTCTACTGCCGGCCAACTGCAGGTGCGCAAGGCGGCGGGGAAATTGCAGAATTTGCGCTCAGCCGTCGCGCTCGCCGAGCCGAGCGGGCAGATGGGCATCGGCCATACACGCTGGGCCACGCATGGCCGCCCCAATGACGGCAACGCGCATCCACACAACGATTGTCGTGACGCGATCACCGTCGTGCACAACGGCATCATCGAAAACTATGCCGAGCTGCGCGACGAATTGCTGGCGAAGGGCCACACCTTTCGCTCGGAGACGGATACCGAGGTGCTGGCGCATCTCATCGAGGAGGCACTGGCGGGTGGCGTGTCGCTGGTGGAGGCGGTGCGCCAGACGCTGCAGCGTATCACCGGCTCGTACTCCATCGCCGTCATCGCCCAGGAGCATCCAGACAGGCTCATTGGGGCTCGCAACAGCGGGCCGCTGATCGCAGGGCTGGGCACGGGCGAAAACTTCCTGGCATCTGATATTCCAGCCATCCTGCGTCACACGCGCGAGATCGTCGTGCTGGAGGAGGGCGAAGTGGTCGAGGTGACGTCGGATGCCATCGCGATCACCGACCTTGCTGGAAATCCCGTTACACGCGCATCCCTTCATGTCGACTGGGATCTCGAATCGGCGGAGAAGGGCGGCTTCCCTCACTATTTCGTCAAGGAGATCCACGAGCAGCCACAGGCGGTGCGCCGCGCGCTGCTGGGGCGCATTCTCGAACAGCAGGAGGGGCCGTCGCTGCGCCTCGCTGAGCTGGATCGACTCGTGGCGAGCGGCGCACTGGATGCGGTGCGGCGCATCACGATCCTGGGCTGCGGCACCTCGCTCAATGCCGGGCTGCTCGGCAAGCAGGCTATCGAGCGCTGGGCGCGCATGCCGGTGGAGGTCTGTGTCGCCTCGGAGTATCGCTATGCCGAGCCAATCGTGGGGCCGGATACGCTATGCATCAGCCTCACGCAGTCGGGCGAGACCACCGACACGCTGGCGGCCACGCGGCTGGCACGCGAGCATGGCGCGCCGATCATCGCCCTCACCAATGTCGTCGGTAGCGCCATCACGCGCATCGCCGATGCTGTGCTCTATCTCCAGGCCGGCCCTGAGATCAGTGTCACCGCCACCAAGACCTTTGTGACGATGGTGAGCGTGTTGTATCTGCTCGCGCTCTGGCTCGGCGAGCGCGCGAACACGATGCCTGAGGTGGAGGCGCGGGGCATCGAGGAAGCGTTACTGGCGCTGCCCGGACAGATGCGCCAGGTGCTGGAGACG
>DASVOW010000741.1:0-10149 GCA_036383155.1 Ktedonobacterales bacterium | reverse complement strand
AAAGGCCGTCTGCCACTCTGTGGCCCCGGCAAAGCAGGGTGGTACCGCGAACGCCTCTCGCCCCTGATGGGTGGGAGGCGTTTTGTGTGCCCGCGAGTGAGCAGGAGCGCACCAGCAACGGAGGCAGCATATGGCCGGCGGCCTGACTATGACCAATCAGAGAGAAGAGGTTCCCATGTCGCTTGATAAGCTGGAGGCACTAAGGACGCCACGAGTGGAACGGGCGACACAGAGCGGCGCCAGAGGCTCAGGGCTATGCAGCGTGACGCTCGACGCATTGCCCCTGGACGATGGCAGCGTGCTCGCGCCTGTCACCATCGCCTATGAGAGTTGGGGCCACCTCTCACCCCAGGCCGACAATGCCATCCTGCTCTGCCATGCACTCACCGGCAGCGCCCACGCTCGCGACGACGACACTCCAGACGACCCACGTGCTGGCTGGTGGAATCCGCTCATTGGCCCAGGCCGCGCCCTCGACACAGATCGCTACTTTGTGATCTGCTCGAATATGCTCGGTGGCTGCTATGGCACTACCGGCCCAACAAGTCCCCACCCCGCCGATGGGCAACCCTACCGGCTGCGCTTCCCGCTCGTGAGTGTCGGCGACATGGTCCGGGCCCAACGTGCGCTATTGCAGCATCTTGGCATCCGGCGGCTGGCGGCTGTAGCGGGCGGCTCGGTAGGTGGCTTGCAAGCGCTGGAGTGGACGATCGCCTACCCTGAGGCGGTGGAGCGTGCTATTGTCATCGCCGCCGGTCCCCGCCTCTCGGCGCAGGGGCTTGCCATTGATGACATCGCGCGCCAGGCGATCTTAACCGACCCCGGCTGGCACGGTGGCAACTATCCCATAGGCGAGGGCCCCCGCGCTGGACTCGGCATCGCGCGCATGCTGGCGATGCTCACCTACACCAGTCCCGAGGGGCTTGATGTCAGCTTTGGCAGGAAGCGCACGGCCAGGCAAAGTGGCTGGCCGGAATTCGGACCGCGCTTCGATGTCGAGACCTATCTCCACCATCAGGCAGATAAGCTGATCGAGCGCTTCGATGCCACGACCTACCTCTACCTCGCCAGTGCAATGGATCGCTACGACGCCGCTGAAGGGCTGGGGCGTGGCTCAGACGCGGCGGCATTCGCCAGGATACGCGCTGACATGCTCGTCATCGGCATCTCGACCGACTGGCTCTATCCACCGGCTCAGGTGCGCACTCTCGCCGAAGGCATCAACGCGATGGGCGGAAAGGCGCACTACGTCGAGCTTGACTCTCTACACGGCCACGATGCCTTCCTCAAGGAATGGCACGGAATGGATGCTGCGCTGCGTCCGTTCCTCGCGACGAATGGCGAGAACGATGCTACAGATGCCCCAGCGGCGGGGTGACTGACGACAAGTCCGACTTGCAGACACCCAGCTACTGGGACATGGAGACACATGTGGTATTCAAACGAATCTTCGCATCCAGAGGCGTGTCTGGTGACGAATCATCGACCACGCTAGATGCAGCGACCGCAACGAGCGAAGCGACGTCAACAACAGTAGCGAACGACGATGGAACAGGAGCAACAGCAGTGGCAGACCTTGATTTCGCAGCGCCGACGACAGCAGAACCAGCAGAGAACAACAACACGTCGAATACCTCCGAGGCGCCAACACTCGGCTTCGAAACACTGTCGCTGCACGCGGGACAGGAGAGCCCCGACCCCGCGACACGCGCCCGCGCGGTACCGATCTATCAGACGACCTCCTACGTCTTCGAGGACGATAAGGATGCCGCCGACCTCTTCGCGCTAAAGAAGTTTGGCAACATCTACTCGCGCATCATGAACCCTACGCAGGATGTCTTCGAGCGGCGTATTGCAGCCTTAGAAGGCGGCGTCGGAGCGCTGGCGACAGCATCTGGTCAGTCGGCGGAGTTCCTGGCACTGGCAAACGTCGCGGGAGCGGGCGACCATATCGTCAGCAGCTCACAGCTCTACGGCGGCACCTATAATCTCTTCACCCAGACGCTGCCGCGCTTTGGCATCACTACCACGTTCGTCGATGGTCGTGAGGCGGAGAACTTCCGCCAGGCGATCACGCCGCACACAAAAGCCGTCTACGCCGAGACAGTGGGCAACCCCAGCCTCGATACGCTCGACATCCGCGCCGTAGCCGACATCGCTCACGAGGCTGGCCTTCCTCTGATCGTCGACAATACCCTGCCCAGCCCCTACCTCGTCAATCCCTTGAAGCATGGCGCCGACGTGGTAGTCCACTCCGCCACGAAGTTCATTGGTGGCCATGGTACGAGCATCGGCGGCGTCATCATAGACGGCGGCGCGTTCGACTGGGCAGCCAGCGGACGCTTCCCCTCCTTCAGCGAGCCTGATCCGTCGTATCATGGCGTACGCTATGTCGAAGCCTTCGGTCCGCTGGCGTATATCCTCAAGGCGCGCGTCCAACTCCTGCGCGACCTCGGCCCCGCCGTCAGCCCGATCAATAGCTGGCTCTTCTTGCAGGGGTTGGAGACGCTGCCGTTGCGCCTCGAGCGCCATAGCACAAATGCGCTGCGCGTCGCCCAGTTCCTCGAAAGCCATCCCGGCGTCACGTGGGTGCGCTATCCTGGTTTGGAGAGCCATCCGACGCACCAGGTGGCCAAGCGCTACCACCAGCGTGGGCTCTACGGCGCTATCATCGGCTTCGGCATCAAGGGCGGCCTGGAGGCCGGACGGCAGTTTGTCAATGAACTGAAGATCTTCTCGCTGCTCGCCAACGTCGGCGACGCCAAGTCGTTGGTGATCCACCCCGCTAGCACGACGCACTCGCAGCTCAGCGAGGCAGAACAGTACGCCACTGGCGTCTCGCCCGACTTCGTACGCCTCTCCGTCGGCATCGAGACGGTGGACGATCTGTTAGCCGATCTGGATCAGGCATTGCGCAAAACTGCCAAGATCTAGATGAAATACATACCGCGGGACGCATGGAAAACTCCGTGCTTCCCGCGGCGAGATTGGCAGGTGCCGTTTGGACACGAAAGACCCCACCCTTGCGAGTTACGATCGGATTGCATTTCAGTACGCAGAGGCGCTCTTCGACGAATTGAGTCGCAAGCCCTTCGACAGATTACTGCTCGATGCATTTGCCGCTCGCACTCGTGTGCACGGCGAGGTATGGGATATTGGGTGCGGTCCGGGGCATGTGGGGCGCTACCTGCATGAGCGTGGCGTCTCCGTCTGTGGCCTGGATCTCTCGGAGCGCATGATCGCTTGCGCCCGCGAGTTGAATCCAGTTATGCCTTTCCGTCAGGGATCGATGCTCGCGCTCGACACGCCTGCAGACTCGCTCGCTGGCATCGTCTGCTTCTATGCCATCATTCATCTGCGTAGAAATGAGGCTGTGTCGGCATTGAGCGAGTTCTGGCGGACTCTGCAGCCGGGTAGCCCAGTTCTGCTGGCGTTCCATGGCGGTGCTGGCGAGCTACACAGCATAGAGATGCTGGGAGAGCCGGTGGATGTCACCGCGACGCTCTTTGAGGGCGACGAAATGGCTGGATACGCGAGCGATGCTGGCTTCATCGACGTGGATATACAGGAGCGCCCACCCTACGAGTTCGAGTACCAGAGCCGTCGTGTGTATCTCTTAGCCCGCAAACCCGGGCTTCCAAAGTAATGGCTGAATCGTTATAACACGATAACATGACCCTGGCGATATGCGATAGACTGCCAGATATCCCCTGAAGCCACGAGGAGCAACACGATGAGCCAGTCCGGACGGACGAGAGTTGAGCGATTGGAGCAACGCATCCCGGTGACAGTGCTCGGCGCGACCGGACTGGTAGGGCAGCGCTTGATTGCGTTGCTGGAGGGCCATCCTTGGTTTGAGGTGGCGGGTGTGGCAGCCTCAGAGCGTAACTTGGGCGCTCGCTACGGTGATGCTGTGCGTTGGAAGGTGGCGGAGTCTGAGCCACCGGATGACGTGCTGAACCTGCACCTCTCCGCGCCGGAGCCAGGTGATGCATTGCCGGGACGGGCCGTCTTCTCGGCGCTGCCGACAAGTGAGGCGCAAGTCATCGAGCCGCGCTTTGCAGAGGCGGGCGCACTGGTCTTTAGCAATGCCTCGGCGTATCGCATGGCGGATGATGTGCCACTTATCGTGCCGGAGATCAATCCCGATCACTTGGCATCTCTGTCAGTGCAGCGTGCGCATCGTGGCTGGCGCGGCGCGCTTGTGACAAACGCGAACTGCTCGACTATCGGTCTGACACTGGCCCTCGCCCCGCTACACCAACACTTTGGGCTGCGGCGCGTGCTGGTGACGACGCTCCAAGCAGCGTCGGGCGCTGGGTATCCCGGTGTGGCCTCACTCGATCTCCTCGACAATGTCATTCCCTTCATCGGCAGCGAAGAGGAAAAGATGGAGTCGGAGACGCGTAAGATCCTCGGTGGCTGGGTTAATGGCGCATTCGCTCCACTAGGCGAGGACGTGCGTCTCAGTGCGACCTGCAACCGCGTGGCAGTGCGAGACGGCCACTTGGAGACGGTGAGTGTGGAGCTAGGTGTGAAAGCCAGCGCCGATGATCTGCTACAGGTCTGGCGCGACTTCACCGCGGAGCCCCAGCGACTTGGGCTACCTACAGCACCTTCGCCGGTGCTCATCTACCGCGAAGAGGAGGATCGCCCCCAACCGCTACGTGATCGGCTGGCGGGCGGTGGCATGGCCGTGACGATCGGCCGGTTGCGCCCCTGCGACGTGTTGAATTACAAGTTTGTGTGCCTGAGCCACAACACCATTCGTGGCGCCGCTGGCGCAGCCCTGCTGAATGCTGAGTTGGCGTACGCACGCGGATTACTCTCCTAGGATAATAGACGATTGTCTAAGACTTCCCCCACTTTGCCCAAGCTGCGCTAGACAAACAATGGGTAGCATGGCTACAATGTGGCAGCATATGCGGCTTCTGGCGCGCATTGTTGTGTCGGTGGCACAGCACGCGCTCTAACTATCAGCTTAGCGCTATGATGCAGGGGAAGATGGCTTCATGACCGAGCAGAAGGCACCAGCGGCGACGCTGAGGCGAACACCGTTGTTCGATACACACCGCAGGCTCGGCGCGCGCCTGGTCGAGTTTGGCGGATGGGAGATGCCTGTCCAATATACGAGCATCATCGAGGAGCACCGCGCCGTGCGCCAGCGCGCCGGTCTCTTCGACGTCTGCCACATGGGTGAGTTTCGTGTCGAGGGCGCGGGCGCACTGGCTTTCCTGCAATATCTCGTGCCGAACGATGTCAGTCGCTTGGAGGACGATCAGGCGCTCTATACCCAGATTTGTCGTCCGGACGGCGGCACGCTGGACGATCTACTAATCTATCGGCGCGGCCCAGTCAAATACATGGCGGTGGTCAACGCCGGCACGATGCCCAAAGACTGGGAGTGGTTCCAGCGGCATGCGGCAGGCCGCGGCGACCTCACGCTCACAAATGTCTCCGACGAAACGGGATTAATCGCCTTGCAAGGACCGCTCGCTACCCAGGTCCTGCAACCACTTACAGATACCCCACTAGACGAGATTGCCTACTACCACTGCCGTGACGGTGTCGTAGCTGGCATACCGTCTCTTATCTCACGCACTGGCTACACCGGCGAGGACGGCTTCGAGCTCTTTTGCTCCGCTGATCAGGTTGTTACGCTGTGGGATGCGCTATTCGACGCAGGCACG
This sequence comes from Ktedonobacterales bacterium, assembly GCA_036383155.1. GTDB lineage: Bacteria > Chloroflexota > Ktedonobacteria > Ktedonobacterales > JADMIN01 > DASVOW01. Next base: position 4,459 of record DASVOW010000741.1, on the reverse strand, counting down.
CCTTATGGTCTGCTGCCTGCCGGGCTTGGCGCTCGCGATACACTCCGGTTGGAGGCTGGCTATTGTCTCTACGGCCACGAGTTGACCGAGGAGATCACGCCCCTCGAGGCTGGTCTCGGCTGGACGGTCAAGCTCAATAAGAGTAGCGACTTCATCGGGCGCGCGGCATTAGAGGCGCAGAAACGAGATGGACTGCCTCGCAAGCTGGTTGGCATGATGCCGAGCGACCGGGGAGTGCCGCGCGCTGGCTATCCTATCCTGCGCGATAGTGAGCGCATTGGTGAGGTGACGAGTGGCACCATGTGCCCCACGCTGGATAAGCCGGCGGCGCTCGGTTACGTTCCGCCAGCAGATGCGCAGGTGGGCAACACGATAGCTGTGGAGATTCGTGGCAGGCAGGTGGCTGCCGAGATTGTAGCGCTGCCTTTCTATAAGCGGGCGAAGTGAGAGTGCTGAGAGACAGAGGAGCGAGGTATCGCAATGGCAATGACAGATCAGCCTGAGAATCTGAAATATGCTGAGACGCACGAGTGGGTGCGCGTGGAGGGCGACGAAGCCTATATCGGCATCTCGGACTATGCGCAGGATGAGCTAGGTGATGTCGTCTACCTTGATCTCCCTTGGGACGACGTGGGCAAGCGGCAGCTCACTGCTGGAGAGCGCTTTGGCGACATCGAATCCGTCAAAGCGACCTCAGAGTTGTTCACGCCAGTTAGTGGGCAGCTCGTGCGTGTGAATGAGGCCCTACGTGACCAGACCGAGTTTGTCAATACCGACCCCTACAACCAGGGTTGGATGCTGGTCATCAGGTTGAGCAACCCATCCGAGCTAGACAAGCTGATGGATGCCACGGCTTATACGAGGTTTCTCGAGACGGCAGGACACTGATCCCGCCGTTACCTGTGCATCAAGAGCGCTTGCCGCACACCATGCCTATCGCACGTGATCGTTATCGTGTACATCCCTCCAGTGGCTTCGAGGGTGGGAGAGCTGGGCGTGCCCCATCTGCGCCATGCTTGTGCAAGCGCTCGCGCAACTTCGATATAATGCAAGATAATTGTAGGTTGGCAGCGTCATGCTTGTTCCCAACCTCTCGCATAGCACTACCTCTGTACATCTGAGTGAGGACTGTAGGACTATGAATTACGTCCCGAACACCGACGCCGAACAGCACGAGATGCTGCGCGCGGTGGGGGCTGAGACGATCGAAGACCTGCTGGCACCTATTCCAGAGCAGGTGCGCCTCAAGCGCCCGTTAGACCTTCCTGCGGCGCTGCCCGAGCCCGACCTGAAACGTTTGTTGCTGCGAATGTCTGAGAAGAACGGCGACCTGGATCACTACAGTTCATTCCTTGGCGCCGGCAGCTATGATCATATCCTTCCCAGTGTGGTTCCCCATCTGGTGAAACGCTCCGAGTTCTACACGTCCTACACGCCCTACCAGCCCGAGATTAGCCAGGGCATGCTCCAGGCGATCTACGAGTTCCAGACGATGATCTGTCAACTCACCGGCATGGATGTCGCTAATGCCTCGCTCTATGATGGCTCAACAGCAGTGGTCGAAGCTGCGTTGCTGGCGCTGGGCCAGGCTGCTACTGGCGAGATGCTCGTCTCACGTGCGCTGGACCCCCAATATCGCGCCACTCTCCGTACCTACGCCTGGGCGCGTGGCTTCACGGTGCGCGAAATCGAATTGGAAAGTGGCGCAACCTCTACAACCGCACTCGAAGCCGCGATTTCTCCTGAAACCAAAGCTGTCATCATTCAACACCCCAATTTCTTCGGCTCGCTGGAAGATGTTCGTGCCATCGAACACATCGTCCACAAGAGCAGTGCTATCTACGTGCTAGCGATCACCGAGCCAGCCTCTCTGGGTGTACTAGCGGCGCCGGGCGAATACGGCGCGGACATTGTGGTGGGCGAGGCACAGACGCTGGGAAGCCCACTCGGCTTCGGCGGGCCAGCGCTTGGCTTCATCGCCTCACGCAATGCATTCCTGCGACGATTGCCAGGCCGGCTCGTCGGGAAAACGATAGATGATCGAGGTCAGACCGGCTACGTACTCACGCTTCGTACTCGCGAGCAGGATATTCGCCGTGAGCGTGCCACCTCGAATATCTGCACGAATCAGGCGCTCCTGGCGCTCGCCACGACGGTCTACCTGGCAACGCTCGGGAAGTCTGGCTTCCTCGAACTTAGTGAGCAGTGTCTCCAGCGCGCGCACTACGCTCAAGAGCAGATCAGTGCTGTACCGGGCTTTACCCCGCTTTTCACTCGCCCCTTCTTCGATGAGTTCGCGGTCGCCACACCGCTGCCCGTGGTCGAGCTGAACGCGAAGCTGCGCCAGCGTGGCATCATCGGTGGTTACGACTTGGGCCGCGACTATCCTGAGCTTGGCAACGCCGCCCTTTTCTGCGTCACTGAGACGCGCACGCGTGAGGAGATCCACGCGCTGGTTGCCGCGCTCGCTGAGATCGCCGGCGGCGTCGATTATCAGGCAAATGGGCATGTCGCCGCTCATGGCGCCAGTGCCGCGAAGAGCGTTCAGAGTCAGCGGAAGGGCTAGCGGAGAGAACCCAATGAGTACTGAGACATTAATCTTCGAGAAGGGCGCTCCAGGTCGTCGAGCCTCCTCACTGCCCATGCTCGACATACCCACGCGGCCGCTGGATGCGCTGATTCCAGCAGAGTTTCTGCGCGCGGAGCCTGCGCCACTACCCGAGGTGAGCGAGATTGAGGTGGTACGCCACTACACGCATCTCTCGCAGCGCAACTTTGGTGTGGATAGTGGGTTCTACCCGCTCGGTTCTTGCACGATGAAATACAATCCCAAGATCAATGAGGATATGGCCTCATTGTCGGGATTCGCTCGGCTGCACCCCTTGCAAGACGCGAGTCTGGCTCAGGGAGCCATCCAGCTCACCTACGAGATGGAGCAATATCTTGCTGAGATCTCGGGTATGCAACGTGTGACGCTGCAGCCATCGGCGGGCGCACACGGTGAGATCACTGGACTCATGCTGATCAAGGCGTACCATGAGCATCGCGGGGAGGGTCATCGCCACATCGTGCTGATCCCCGATAGCGCCCATGGTACCAATCCCGCCAGCGCCACACTAGCTGGCTACACCACCGTTGAGATCCGCACTGACAAGCGCGGCGGGGTGAATGTGGCGCATCTGCAAGACTTGCTGGCGCAGCACGAGGGGCAGATCGCTGCCTTGATGATGACCAACCCCAACACGCTCGGCCTCTTCGACGAAAACATCTTGGAAATCGCCGAGCGTGTCCATGCCGCCGGGGGGCAGCTCTACTACGACGGCGCGAATGCCAACGCGATCATGGGCATCGCTCGTCCCGGCGATACGGGATTCGACGTGGTGCATTTCAACCTGCATAAGACGTGCAGCACGCCGCACGGAGGAGGTGGCCCGGGTGCGGGCCCGGTCGGCGTTGCCCCCCACCTGGTGCCATTTCTGCCCGGTCCGCTGCCCGCGTACGGTCCCGAGGGTTATTACTGGGAGGATGCCGGGCCAAGTAGCATCGGGCGTATGCGCGCCAACTGGGGTAACTTCCTGGTGCTGGTGCGCGCCTACACCTACATTCGTATCCATGGACCGGATGGGTTGCGCCACGTCAGCGAGAGCGCTGTGCTCAATGCTAACTATGTGATGCGTGCACTGCAAGAGGTCTTCGAACTACCCTACGACCGGAGCTGTATGCACGAGTTTGTCCTCTCTGCCAACCAATTGAAGCGCAATGATGTGCATGTGATAGATATTGCAAAGCGATTGCTCGACTTCGGCATCCATCCGCCGACTATTGCCTTCCCCCTTATCGTACCTCAGGCGCTTTTGATCGAGCCGACGGAGACGGAGACGAAGGAAACGCTGGACGAGTTCATCGCGATGATGCGTCAGGTCGCTCGTGAGGCCGAGGAGCAGCCGGAGCTGTTGCTTGAGGCACCACACATTACTCCTGTCGGCCGGCTGAACGAGACACTCGCCGCGCGTAAGCCCAACCTGCGCTGGCAGCCTGAAATGGAGCCAGCGGCAACGCATAGTTGATGGCACATAGGCGCATATTCCCGTTTGTCTAGAGTTGCCAATGCGGCGATGGTACTGAATGTCCGTGCTGCATTGGCATTCTTGGTTGCCCGGCATGATCTATGCTGCACATACGCTGTGTAGCACATATTTGTGCTTATGTGGAGATGTGACGCGCTTCGTCGCGCGTACGTCTAGCAGTCACGACAACTTATGAGCTAGAGGAGGCGAACGCCAACGCGCAGAGGTATGCACACATTTGAGGAATGCGACGTTATGTGTTATGTTTGGGTTGTGTGGTAACGCCGCGTCTTTTGTGTAGCGATCTGACCACCTACAATGGTGCGTTGCCTGTTAGACTCAGCCATACATATTTCAATACAGCGCAGTGGCGCGCTGCTATTTGGCAGATC
>DASVOW010000740.1:0-4330 GCA_036383155.1 Ktedonobacterales bacterium | reverse complement strand
CCCAGCAGGGCAGAAGTCCGTTTGCAAGTACCTGATACCGTGTCACGTGAGATAGATGTGGGATAAAGAGCCACCTTCTCACGTACATCCGACTCAGTCATTCCGGTTTAAGCCGAACCAGGCAACAAAGAGGCCCCCGATGCCAGCGGTGACTGCCAGCACGAGGATAAAGAAGACTCCCCGCCCAATGTGATAGGAATAGTTGGAGGCGGTGCTGATGACTGCGGCGGCGACATCGAGTAGCAGGTACACGAAGCCAGCAAACACCAGCATGAGGCTGAACAGTGTAATGATCAGGCTAAAGAACAACAGCTTCGCACCTTTGGTATTCAACTCTAGTCCCCTTCCAATCGCAGTCTACTTGTTGCCAGCGACATCAGTGTAGCACCTGCGTCAACCGGCCAAGCACGCTCTGCACGCATACAGATTGAGACAGACATGCAGCAAAGGCATCTGGAAGGGTGCTTTCTACAACAATAGAGGGCGGCCCCATATGACGAAGTACACTGAGGCGCGACGCAAATCTGCCCCGAACTGGATCGCTCATGCTCCTGGCAGTAAACTCTTCTCCGTACAAAGCAGCCCGCCCAGTCAGACGATGATCACAGCGTGATCCAATAGCGTGAGATGGCAACTCCTGTGGCGGGCGTCACACCGTGGCTGGCGAAGACGCCGCCGTTCTTCTCGATGACGCGGGCGGACGCGATGTTGTCTGTGTCGCATGTCAACAAGACACGCTTCAACCCATGCATGCGTGCTTTGTCGAGCGTTCGCGCGAGAAGTTGGGTGCCATATCCATGACCCCGCTGGCTCGGCCGGATGCCATAACCGATATGGCCGCCGATGACCTCGAGATCCGGCGTAAGCCGGAAGCGTAGCGAACTGACGCCGATCAACTCGGTCATGCTCCGTACCAACCAATACGCCTCTGAGGGGACGTAGCCTGTGGGCAGATTTTCGCCGCGTGCAAAGGCTTCCAGCCGTGCGACATAAGCGGCGAAGTCGCAGCGCGCCAGCTCGCGCTGCTGCGCAGAAAAGAACGCCTCGCTTGCTGCCTCAAAGTCGGCGACCATCGATGCGAAAGCCTCCTCCAGTACTACAGTTGGGGTGACGAGTGCCAGATTGTCTGCTGGCGGGATACGCTCGGACGGCATAAGGTCCACTCCATGGCGCAACTGCCTGCAACGTGTGATCGCTCTGCTGCTCTACCATAGCATACGCAGCGTCACTCACGCGCACACTATGCCAAAACGAAGGGATCTACAGAAGCAAGTTGTGGTCCGAGCAGCGACTCCGCTTCGCGCAGCACAGCATCGACCGTGACGCCATCCAGGCAGCGGTAGCCAATGGGACATTCGGTGAAAGAGCAAGGCCGGCAGGGAACGTAGGCTGGTATTGAACGGTGCCCACGTTTCGGCTTGTGCTGCGCCGATGATGACGACTCTGCGTGTTATGTGACCAGTGTGTCTGTGAACGTCGTGTCGGTATGGCAGGTGGCTGCAGTTGGTGTGCCACACCAAATTACGCGCTGTGACGCTCGATTTCGCCGTCCCGGTCACAATCGCCACTGCTAGCGCAATGTATAAGGTGAGAACGGTTGTGCGGCTGGTGCGGCGAAAAGGGGACATGCATGGGCGAGGCGAGGGAATTATCAGCGCCTGACTCCGCGCTGGGGGCGCGATTTACGCGTCTGCTGGATCTCCATCAGGCCGCGCTCCACTCGTTCGCGTTTAGCATGGTCAGCGACCGCGAGCTAGCTCATGACATCGTCCAGGAAGCCTTCGTGGCTGCATGGCGCATCGCTTCCCACCACGAGGCCCCGTTCAGCGATCCGTGCGACGACGAGGGCGTCCGTCGCTGGCTCTTCGCCGTCACCTATCGCCAGGCGGCACTCGTCCTGCGCAAACGGCGCCATGTAGTATGGCAGTCACTCGATGTGGTCAAGCCAGACAACATAGCGCCGGCAAGCCCAGATATTGCGATTGGCGTCGTGGAGGCCGATGCGCTGCGCTCCGCCCTCAGCACGCTTACTCCTGTTGACGCTGCCTGTTTCTTGCTCCAGGCAGTCCATGGATTCAGCACGCGTGAGATTGCCGACGTCGTCCAGTTGCGACCAGACGTCGTGCGCAAGCGCCTCTCGCGATCGCGGCAGCGTCTGCGCGACGCATACATCGCTCAGAGCTCTCATGTCCCCAATGCCTAGCGGCCGCTAGCGGCGCAGATCGAGGTAGTCCTATGAACGATTCTGACTCGCGCCCCCTCCCGCCCCATCCGACGCCGCTCTGTGTGCGCTACCAGCCACTGTTGGCGCTGCTGCGAACAGACGCCCTATCGCCGCGAGAAGCTGCGACGCTGACCGAGCATCTTTCGGGGTGTCCCTGCTGCCAGCGGGAGCTCGCCACCTATGACGCGCTCGATGCCGCGGCTCGGCAGCACCTCTCCGCCGTCACATTCACACCACTCACATTGGAGGACATCATGCAGACTGCGCAGACGCCTACTCAGAACCCACCTGCTGCTAATGCCGCCCCCATCCCAACACGCGACGATGTACAACGCACAGCCAGACTCCGGCAAGCCGGGCGACCACCCATGTCCGTACTTGGACCTCTTGCCGCAGTGATCGCGCTCGTCCTGCTCGCCGGGCTGATCTTCACGACCCACGGCTCAGGCCCCACCCCTGGCAGCGGAACGCCCATACCAACCATACCAACTGCGACACCACCCACCGTATCGCAGCAGACCGCCGTACTGGCCGAGACCACCTGGATGTTGAGGGTGCTCTTCGTCGGCGGACATGACCAGCCGATTGTAGCCTCACATCCTCCGACGCTGCGCTTCCAGCCACAAGATGACCGAAGCGGGGACGTCCTGGGCAATAGCGGCTGTAACGCCTATCGTGACTCATACACGCTCACCGGCACTACGTTGCATATTGGCACGGGTAAGTACCCGGTTGCGGGGGTAGGCTGCATACGCCAGATCATGGATCAAGAGGCTGCCTACTTGGGCGCATTGCCTCGGATCGAGCAATTCCATCTGGAGGGTGACTCGCTGACCCTGGCAAGCGGCGACGGGAACACGCATCTCGACTTCCATGCAATCCACTCCGCCGCACTAGCCCAGAGCACCTGGACGTTAACGCAGCTCGTCGTCAATGGACATGAGCAGCTACTTGTGCCCTCGCATGCTCCGACACTGCACTTCCAGCCACAAGATGACCTGACCGGAGGGATCCGGGGCACAGGCGGTTGCAATTCCTATAGTGGTTCGTACACCCTCACCGACACTATGCTGCGCATTAGTACATTGGGGACCACCAACATGGCCTGCACAGCCAACGTCATGGATGAAGAGTACGCCTACTTGGGCGCATTGCCTCATGTCGAGCGATACAATCTGGGCGGTGACACGCTGATGCTGGGGAGTGCCGATGGGAGCGTGCGGCTCACCTTCCATGCGACCCGCTGATCGCAGCACTGGTGCTTAAACCGATGCAAGCGCACTGCACTAGCGGCTGCTCTCGAGTATCTTGCTCCCCATGCACACACAAGCCGCCGTCGTACCTTATTTCGACGTTTGACGCGCTCCGGCTGGCTATGCTAGAGTGTTGGGTAGAAATGAAATCGCATAGGCATTGACGGGGATTGGCCGGTTGCGAGACGGGCGAGGCAGAGAGCGACGCACATGCTGCGAGCGTTGCCGCCCGACCTTCCGGCAAGACGCCCCTGAGCCATCCGGTGAACCACCCCCAATTGGGAGCGACTGTAGCCGGATTCGGGATGCGCCCGTTAGCGCGCGACGGTTTCGCCTGGCTGCCTAACGCTGGCATGCAGTCGAGATCGAGTGAGGCTCCTGACCTATTGCCGTCAGGGGCGAATGGTGGTGGCACCACGACGGCTGTTCTGCATGGCCCTCGTCCTCCAATGTGAGGATGAGGGCTTTTTGTTTGCGCGTGAACACATGCAAACAGCTGCCACGAAGAGGCCGAAGAAAGAGGATACCCAATGGCCGACGATCACGACGGCGACGCTGATCGCCGGGAACGCGCCTGACCTGTTGTTGTGGACGCTCGACGTATGCGCCGTTGCTGCCACGTCTGTCCGCCGGATCTGCCGGGGCGCGCTTCCCTATCCTCCTATGCGCCACACAGCCAAGGGAACAAGGTGAATCTGGTGTAAGCGAACGGCAGCAACCAACGATGAATACGATGGAGCGACATACGATGAGCACACGAGACGAAATTACGACGATGCAGGCGGAATCCCCGGCGGAAGCACTGGCGCACTTCGAGCGCGTGCGGACGACTCAGGCGCGCACGCATGTGGGC
>DASVOW010000739.1:0-2433 GCA_036383155.1 Ktedonobacterales bacterium | reverse complement strand
GCGCAGGAGCGCGGCATTGACCTGGTCGGAATCATAGGCACGGGGCCAGGCGGGCGCATCCGCGTCGAGGATCTGGAGGCGGCGGGAGCACGCGCTGGCGGTGCGGCTGGCAGTACTACGGCGCCCACCATGCAGGGCGAGGCGGACGAGACGGACGAGGAGCGCATCAGCACGGTGGGGCTGCGCAAGGCGATTGCGGCGCGCATGGTGAAGGCGGCGACGACCATTCCGCACTTCACTGAGTATGGCACGTTCGACGCGTCGGCGCTGGTGGCGCTACGTGACCGGCTACGGGCGGACCCGGCGTATGCCGATCTGCACGTGACGTATCTGCCGTTCTTCGTGCGGGCGCTGGTGGCGGCGGTGCGCGCCTACCCCATCATGAATTCGCGATGGGATGAGGAGGGCAACGCCATCGTCATCAAGCGCAGCATCCATGTGGGCATCGCGACGGATACGCCGCGCGGGCTGCTCGTGCCGGTGATTGCCAACGCGCATATGCTAGGGCTGCGCGAGATCGCGACAGAGGCGAACCGGCTGGTGGCGCTGGCACGCGACGGCAAACTGGACGCGAAGTCGCTGACGGGCGGGACGATCACGATCACCAATGTCGGCGCGTCGGGTCCGGTGGATACGGGTGCGCCGGTGATCAATCCGCCGGAGGCCTGCATCGTGGGCTTTGGGGCGCTGAAGCTGCGACCGACGGTGGTAGGCGATCAGGTAGTGGCGCGTCCGGGCGCGTGGATCTCCATCTCGTGCGACCACCGCGTGGTGGATGGGGCCAACGCGGCGCAGTTCTTTGGCGAGCTGGTGCGCCAACTCGAAGCGCCGGAGGGATTGGTGTAAGGATGGATGGCGGGGGAATGATTCCCCCGCCGCTTTTGTTGATGCGCATGTAGTGGTGCCTCAAGACAAACAGCCGAGAATCTGGGATAGTGGTGGGTATGCGAAGTGCCCATCTGTGCGCCCATTGGCGGACGCCGAACGCCACACGATGGGGCGCGGATTGCACTCCTCCGACATCTTTGTGTTGCGGAGGCGCTCGATCTTGCTCGCACGTGGCACGAGCATGCCAGACTACCGAGGCGCCAAAGGTGAAGTGCGCGAGGATTCCAGAACGACTGGACGAAAAGGGAATTACAAGCCTGGGGAGTGGACCTCTGTGGGCACCACGTAGTCGCCACTAACAAGAACCTGGAGAGCACGTGACCATGGATAGACCTGCATCAGACGATCTCGATCAATAAAGATCAGCTCAGCAACACTGGCGAGCCGAATATGAGCTTTGGCGAGAAAAGCATCTGCCCCCCACCAATGCACTTGCGCTCTTGCGAGCCGAAGCGCGAGAGGCGACCGAAGCCCTACGCCAGCCCACACATGCAGGACGTCGCCCTATGCGTGGGTTGACTGAATTCACCGTGCGATTTGGGCTTGTATGCGTCAGTGCCTCAATTTGGCCGATATATCGTCAGAAAACAGGTCGATGCTGTGCATCTCTCTATCCAGTCTTTCCCCTTTTCTGTCCAGGTGAACATAGAATGCCGCTTCAGCGACAAGGGCGCCCTTGTCGCTGAAGCGACCGCATCATGCGCAACCTATCCACTCATGAGAGAGGGGAACCGAAGACGTTCCTGTTCTTAATCCAACTCGATTACTGGCAGGCCGTGAACGCCGAGAATGGTGGAGATTTCGCTGCCGTGATGGATGTCATGTTCGAGCACACCCCAGATGATCTGCTGGCGCGAAACTGCGGGTCTCACTTCTCCAGAACGAGCCGCCGCATCCAACCACATCTGGGCGAATGGCTGGAGCGCAGGCTCGACCAGTTTCGCGTGACGCACACGTTCCGCCTGATCTAGAGGCGAGACGACCCGCTCAAGATCAGCAGGGGTCAGGCGGGCAAGCGTCTGCTCGATCATCTGCCAGGTCTTCTCAAGTCCGGCAACCAGTTCTGCCGCCGGGTGCAATGGATCCACGTCCCCCTCACAGACTCCGAGAGCCCATAATTCGAGGGAAGTCAGATCGTCGCTCCCCTCGCCCATCCGTGCGTGGAACCACCAGGCGCGATTGGCAATAATATGCGTCGCGTACATGCCAATCGACCAGTGTTGCGGCGTGTTGCGCAAGGCAAGCTGCTCTGCTGTAAGGGGCGCGATGGCCGCGACAAGACGCTGCTGGTAGATACCCCAACCCGCGTAGAAGGGGAAGAGTGAAAGCTGATTTTCTGTCATGATAGTTCTTCCTTGCTTTTTTCTTAGAGAAAAAACAGCACGATCGTATCAACACGCGCGAGGAAACGATGGAGCAGAAAGAGGGAGGAGAGAGAGCAGGTCATCGCTTGCACAATGATCGAATATGCGTTGCGCGACAGGGGAAAAGATGGCATCCATCTGCCAATGGTGTGCTGGATGGGGAATATCAGTGAGGCCCATG
>DASVOW010000738.1:0-1835 GCA_036383155.1 Ktedonobacterales bacterium | reverse complement strand
CGAAGATATCATCCAGGGGCGTGCACATGGCTCCGTAGGTGATGAGGATGTGATCACGGACCCACGCCGATCGCCGCGATCGGTGCCGAACACACGCGCTGTGGATGAGCGCGACCAGCACATGCTTGACGAGTAGGCGGAGTGTGCTACGTACGCGCGGCTCTACGAAGATACGTGACCGCGCGTACTCTCTACGCATCGGCCGCTAGATGTCGCGGAATATAGTTACCGTCTTGCCCTGTGGTATGTAAAGCGGATGAGTAGGCAAGAGGAGGATATTATGGCACGTATGCTCGCGGGACAATTTCCTGATCGAAGGTCGGCTGAGCGCGCGCTCGCGGCCTTACGTGCGGGTGGTTTCGATCTGCGGCGTGTAAGTCTCGTATCGCAGGAGCACGTAGAAGGTGCGCCTCCTCCTCGAGCGCAGGTAGCACACTCCGCGACCTGGTCTATCGTCGGGAGCCTGATTGGTGGAATCGTTGGGGCACTCATTGCCTGGCTTACCTCTTTGCTGGTACATAGTGTTACGTCAACGACGGCCGCTGGCGTGATTGTCTGCGCGATTGTTGGCGGGACTATAGGCTGGTTTGTCGGTGGACTGGCTGGCTCTGGGCGACCTATCGAGGAAGGTGAATATCGTGAGGAGCGTGTCGAGCTTGGGCGGATGCAGTTGACGTTCGATCCAGGCGAGCGGAAGGAGGAGGCTCGCGACATTTTTCAACGCTTCGGTGCGCGTAATGTGCATGAGATGGACGAAATGCAGCTCTCTAATGGTGGTAGCACAGGAGGATCTGAGCAAGCGTTCACCTGAGGCGGAAAGGGCATCGGGGTGATTGGCTGCATCTAAACTGCGCCGAATAGATAGAGGCTACTATGGTAGGGACCCACGAAGGGAAGACACTAACGGCGTCCATGCATACCAGGCTAGCCATGTAGGTGCCGCAGCTTTCGCGTGTCGGTGGCATGCGCCTTGCATGCAGATTTAGCTGAACGAGTGAGCAGCTTTCAAGATTGGGAGCGACCGGCAGAAACGATAATGAGGATACAGCACGAGAAAGGGCCATTCGCATCATGCTCGACAATACATATAGCCAGGACAACACGACGGGCCAGCAGTTCGGCGCTGGCACCCCAGTGTATGACGTAAACGGCACCAAGGTCGGCACGGTCAGCGAGCAGGGCGTGCAGGGGGATAATCTGGTCCTTCAGAAGGGCCTGTTCTTCCCGCATGACTACTTTGTGCCGCTGTGGGCTATCACACATGCGGATGCTGATGGCCTCTATCTGAGCGTCACAAAGGACGATGTGACGAACCAAACGTTCGACAATGTCGCACCAGCCGGCAATATGGGCGGCGCGTCTGCTTACTCGGATAGAGCGACATCCTATCAGACATCTGATGCGATTTCTGACGGATCAGCCAGCGAAGCCGGTTACATTGGCGAGGGAGCTGACTCCGACATTGGCAGCCGCGATACCCCGGTTCGCGACGGTGAGGTGCGCGTGCCGGTCCGTGAGGAGGAACTCAACATCGGCAAACAGCAGACGGAGTTGGACCGCGCCAACATTCACAAGGATGTGGTCGAGGAGCAGCAGGCGGTCGATGTGCCGACGACATATGAGGAGCTGCATGTGGAACGCGTGCCTGTGCGGGGCGGCGCCAGCGATGTTGGCCCTGACGCCTTCACCGATCGTGATTTCGACATACCACTTCGTGGTGAGGAGGTAGTTGCGACTAAGGAGGCTCGTGCCGCCGAGGAGGTTCGCATCCGCAAACAGCAGGTCACGGAGAATCAGCGTGTTGGCGACACAGTGCGCAAAGAGCGTGTCCGCAT
>DASVOW010000737.1:0-3889 GCA_036383155.1 Ktedonobacterales bacterium | reverse complement strand
GTCGCCGCTGCGACCGGTGGTTCCGGGGGCGTGGTTCCGGGGGCGAGGATTCGAACCACGGTTGGCCCATCATGCACGACAATGGTGCGATTTCAGCTTGTGCGCTCCAGGAGCACGACCGGGATTTTTCGCGTGGTCTTCTTCTCATAGTCGGCGAAGCCCGGCATCAGTTCAGCGTGTTGCGCGTAGAGCCTGTCACGCTCCGCTACGTCCGTTACTGGGGTGGCACGCGCCTGGAATCGCTCGCTATCAAGTTCCACCGTAACGGTGGGATTGGCCACCAGGTTGCTGTACCAACTGGGGTTGGTCGGGGCGCCGCCTTTGGATGCGGCGACGACGAGGCGGCCGTCATCGGTCGAATACGCCAGCGGACTGGTGCGCTGCTTGCCGGTCTTGGCGCCTGTCGTGGTGAGCAGCAGCATTCGTGCCCATCCGGGCACCTTGCCGCCGTTGGCGCGAAACGTCTCTATGATGGTTTGATTGTAATTGCTAGGCCCGCTCATGCTATCTCCTCTTGGCAATGCTTTATATGTCAAAGCTTCCCAATAGATAGTATCGCATAATTCTCGCCGCACAGCCTGCACGTTCGTCTCGTATCACGACGCCGGTGCGCCATCACCGCGCGTTGAGGAGCAGAGTGGCGGCGAATTCCAGGTGCCACACGATGAGGGCAAGCGTGAGGATGCTCAACAACGTGTGGAGGAGGCGCCAGACGCGGATGAGGCGCAGAAAGAGCCGCTCGACACCAATTGCTTGCCCTATGACTCCGGATTGAGCTGCGAGCGTTGCTGTCTCGCGCGGTGAGCGGCGAGCATCGCCAGGGGTCGAGTGACCGAGGAGCGATGGAATCTCATCGGGCGCGGCGCTCAGATCGTAATACGCCAAGTCCCACGGTACCCAGGCTGCGGTGGATGCGCTGTCGTCGCCTGCTGCCGGGTGTGAGTTTGTCGTTTTCAGCCGGCCGTGGTGGTGGCGCGTCGCATCGAGGACGCTAATAAGGGATTCGAGGCGCTCCTCACCGTCCCCTGTCACAGTCTTGAGCGCGGCTTTGGCTATGCGGTGCGGCGCGATACGATCGAGTTGCTTCCCGATGATGCCACTCACGACCAGCGCAATGAGGCTATAAAGTGCATACGTTCCTGTCCGGGGATGAAAGTTCCCAACGGCGTGCATTAGGATGAGGCCCAGCGCGAGGATGCCGCCGACGATATGCCAGGACAACGCTGTGTGGAGGAGCCCTCGACGCATGCCTCGCACTCGTTTGCGCAGGGCATACCCCACACCCACGACTACCAGTAAGAGCGTGCCTGCGATGGCGAAGGCGTATCCGTACGGGCTATCGGGCGACACGTCGCCGCCGAACGATAAGTAGTATACGTAGGCAAAGGTCAATCCAGTCGCCACGACCAGGCCAGCCAGCGCCGCTCGCCACTGACTCTGAGACCATCCGGCGCGGAAGCCACGTCGGGGAGATCGCCTAGTCTGTGTCTGCTCGATCGACGAGTCGTTTCCAGTCGAAGTCAAATTCCACATCGTAGCTTCCTCCTCTCCGGTCTCTCCCCAGCAACGAGTTGCGTCAACGAGCTAGCAATGTTCTCCTCGGGAAGACCGCGAAACAGCCGCGGGATCGCCGTCGTGCTGTCAATCTATGTCAGTTATTCTCATGCCAACGCTCATGCCCAATGCCCCTCCTCCACACCACTCCAGGCGTATCCCTGTGCTCACTTCACTGGCACTGCGTACGCATGTGTCGCGATACTGGCTTGCCTGTCTCCCGCCTTGTCGGCAAGGAGGCGCATCTTGAGCCACAACATCATGGCGTCTCTGTGAAGACCAACAGGGCAGACAGGCACGCACGCTCCGCACTGATAACATGCTTGGGCGAATCGACCTACTGCGGGGGAGATGTGAGGACCCAACGTCTCGCGATTCAGCGTCTCAATCTGAATGGGTGCCGGGAGCGCCGGACAGGCGGCCAGGCATTCGTTGCAGCCAATACAAGCAGCCAGCTCTTCTGCCACATGGGACCGAGAGCGATGCATGGGCGTGTTCCTTGTCTATGGAAGGAGAATGGACCGACAATCAGATGTCGTGCTGGTGCGCCTTATCACCGGCGAGCCTGAGCGGGTGCCAGGGCCACTCTGGAGCCCGCACGTCAGGCAGTGCGCACGGACAGGCGGTCTGGCGTCAGACCGCCTCACCAACACTTGAGGCGCTGAGCATTCGCGACGGCGTGGCTATAGGCCGAGGGACAACCTCGATGTTCCCTGTGTCGAGCGCATGCAACCGGCGCCTTGTGAAGAAGGACTGCACATCAAAGTCCTCAGTCAGCAGGTGCCGCTTGATCTCATCGACATTGATTCGCTCGTCGATCAGTCGTTTGATGCTTGGACCCCCTCGTGCGGAGGCGCCAACCGCGAGATAGCCAATGAGATGACCATGGCGTACTACGATGCGACGATAAAAACTGTCCGATCCATTCGTAAGCACTTCGTTCTCTGAATGGTCGTGCTCGTTTAGCATCGGCGCGCCGGCCACCAGCACATGGAGTTTTTCGAACCGCGTTGCATGCCAGAAATTGCCGACTGCGCCGTTCGCCGCGGACCGCGAGATGGTAACGCCGGTGATGGCGGCGGAGGCGAGCCGTCCCTGCTGGACGGCGAAGTACCACTGACCACGCGCATCGTATCTGCCAGTTTGCGGGTCGCAGATTGCCGCCACTGCGCCTGCGGCATAGATGTCCTGCGCGCCCGTTTGCAACAGCTCGTTCACCTTTACGCCTGCCCCTGGCTCCACACTGAGGGCTGTGTGCTGCGCCAGCGCGATATCCGGCTCTGTACCGATCGCGGCGACAACAAGCTCACAGGGAAGGAACTCGTTTGTCGAGGTCACCACGCCTGCGGCCATTCCCAGGCGACCGACGACTCCCACCACTTCCGTCTCCAGCCGGATATCTACCCCTTGCCGGCGAACCTGTTTCAACAGCAGGTCGGAGGCCGCTGGGTCGAGTTGACGTGAGAGTAGGCCGCGTCCGCGAATGAGCCATGTGACCTTCACGCGCCGGTGACGCAAGAGCATTGCCGTCTCGGCCGCGTGATAACCGCCGCCGATCACGACCGCAGACGCGACTTCAGGGAGCCGCCGCCGCAGATCCAGGTAGTCGCTTAACGTATGCAGCGTCACGACTCCGTCGAAGTCGCGACCCGGTATCTGCGCCGGGAGCGACGTCGCCCGAGCTCCTGTCGCCAGCAACAACCTGCGATATCGAATGGCGCGGCCGTCGGCGAGTTGTAACCGATGGCCATGCGCGTCAATTGCTACTACCCGCTGGTGGATTACGTCGATACCGAGCTGCCGCTCGGACCCAGCGGGATATGCCAGCAAGTGCTCTATTTCGAGCCGCCCGGCGCCAAACTGCTTCAACGCGGGCGTATTGATGGTTGGATGGTTCTGTTCCGTGATAATCAGGATGCGCGCGTCCGGAGCGTGCTGGCGCGTTTCCATCGCGGCGATACAGCCGGCGATGCCATTGCCGATCACGATCAGATCAGCAGAATCGATCGTCGCGCTGAGCTGACCGCCACGTCCAGCGCCTGCGCCTCGTGTAGCATGGCTCCCAGGCGTTACACTCGGCACTTTGAACGTTTCCCGTGGATCGAACGACTTGAGCGTCGATGCGGCTGGGCTTAGGCGCGGCGGAAGATGCAGCCGTGGCTGCCACAACGAGTCCGACGGTCGCCATGTTGGTGACGATAGGGCCGCATCTAGGGCCGAATCATACGGCTCGGGCGACTGAGTTGGACGGTATTGAGTCAATAGCTCCCTCCTGACATTGTCCGTTTACGCTTGTACTTGTCTATGTGAATGCCGCATGTCTGATGGTGGACGG
>DASVOW010000736.1:0-7319 GCA_036383155.1 Ktedonobacterales bacterium | reverse complement strand
CGCGCTGTCGAACAGGATCAGCGAGGTAGCGGGGCGCTGAGGAGCTAGCGCGAGCCAGGGTTATCGGATGGGGGTGAGTATGCGGCTGTGTGGAGGGTGGATTGCCTAGTCGCCTTTGCCGCCACCGTCATGCGAGCCGTGATGATCGCCGTGGGAATGTTCGGTGGTCACGAGCGTGACCAGGCTATCGCCTTTGCCATGCCCGTGACCATGTTTTTGCTGCGCATGTGTGCTCTGGAACACCACGCTGGTGCTCTGTAGGACTGGCCTGTTTGGCTGTGTGACGACTGCGGTGCCGATGGCTCCGCTGGCGCGCATGCTCACGATGGGGACGCTATGCGTGCGGGCAATGTTTAGGGTCTCGGTACGTCCGTGCCCGACATGCTGCCCAAGAGCGAAGCTGAGTAGCGAGCCCAGCGCGATCAAGCCGATGGCGGATCGTCTGTACTGTGTGCTGATAGTGTTGAATATCATGGTGTGCTCGTGTGTATCTACCTCCACACGGAGGGCTATTGCCAACCGTACTACTCGAACATATTCGCAAAAGGTGTGCCAGCTTACGTGATTTGTGCACATCCTTTGTGTACAAACGAGTGCGGTGGTGCAGCCGCCACACGGAGATGTGTAGCGAATGGGGACGTGGAGTGTAGGTGGCTTTGTGGTGGGTGGGGTTGGGGGTGGTGTGTCCCATCGTTCCCATGACCCAAGGCGTGACACTCCCACTCTTCTCTCGAAGAGGGGCTTCTCGGCGACTTCGGCAGTGTGGCCAGCTCTCGCGAGCACTGGCTGATCCAGTTGGTTGAGCTGCCGACTCGCCAGGACAACACGGAGACATGCTGGTGAACGCGGTCTCTGTAGCCCGTGTCCGGGCGACTACGACGGGCCGGCTCTTGCGACCACACACGGCTGTTTATTCCGTGTGTGGACCCTGACGGGGCCGGGTCGTCGATACGTGATCCAGTGGGGGAACGCGATCCGCTGCTGGAATGCGATGACGTACATATCTGCGCTAACTGCACGTTAGGCTAGCGGTTTTTGTCGGTGAGCGAGGATACACTGGTGGCAAGAACGAAAGATACAGAACAGATAGTGACGGACTATCGCGAATAGGTCGGGAAGGCATCACGCGCCAACCACTTCACGCTCGAAGACTTCCCCGTGCTCAGCGAGTCGCCCATCGTCGAGCAGTAGGCTGCCACCCATCCTCACCAGATGTTGCCACGTGCCCTTGAAGCCTTACTGCACGCGGCCGTCACTGATGTGTTTCGAGCGCTGGAGCGTGCCCATGATGTCTCCTCACGCCGCCTTGCTCACTTCATCCAGCTACGCTACCAGGACCAGGCCACGGCTCCCCAATTTACACCTGCTATCGGGTAGCAGGTCAGGCGAAGGCAGGATAGAGCGGCTGGCCAGTGAAGACCGTTTCGAGGGTGGCCAGCTGCGCCATCAATGAAGCCGCGTTAAAGGCACCTATTCTGGAGGCCGTGGGGCTGAACAACTCAAAAGCACATTAGCCCTCATGATCATGAGGGCCAGCGTTCATGATGACCTTTTTGATCGTCTGTTGAGCACATACTCTACCGAAGGGCTAATTGGCTTATCCGGGCGGTGAATGCAGCCGATCCAGCAGCAAGGCCGGCGCACGCCCTCTTTGAGTTCCGTGCGCACCCTTTCAACATGCTGCCTTCGAGTTTCCGGCTTCTTTACGGAGATCGCCCAGCATATCCATTCATTGCGCGCAAGAGGCGTAAGATTCTCCCATGCCGCAAGCGCCTCCGCATCAGAAGCGAGGGTTTCCCGTAAGTCCTCTGGCAAATCGTGGACAACACCACCGGAGATTTCTGTTTTGGTCATATACAAACTAGCCCTCTCTCGCAAGGATTACAGGAGCTAACGGCGTCTTCAATTTGCCTGTCTGTCTTCTTCCGTGCCGAATTATAGCATGTCGGGATAGAGCGGCTGACCAGTGAAGACCGTTTCGAGGGTGGCCAGCCGCGCCTGGCCTTGTTTGCGCATGGTGGCCAAGTAGCCTCTTAGGCAGGCGAAGGCGTCAGCGCCCGCATCGCTGCGGAAGCAGCCAGAGACTTTCTGGTGGACCGTGAGCCCTCGCAGGTCGCGCTCGGCTTGGTTATTGTCGAACGGGATGGTGAGGTCGTCGAGGAAGGCGAGCACCTCGTCCTGCCGTAGCGCCAGCCGTTCGAGCAGGTTGCGGGCGGGCGACTGTGCCAGACGTCCCCTTTGCCCAGGACGACGGCGCGATGCAGGCGGCGGATTGGCGGCCAGCCCAGCGGCCAGCAGGTCGCGGTAGCGGGTGAGCAGGAGGTCGCGTTGCGTGGCAGGGAGTCGTTGCGCTCCCTGGGCACGCGCTTGGTCGGCCGTTGTGCGCATCTCCTGCAGCAGCTCCTCGAGATCCTTGGCCCAGGCTTGGTGATACTCCTCCTCGAGGAAGGTTAGCTCGCGCAGATGGTGGACGTTGCACAGCGCATGGCGACAGGTGGTGTAGGCATGGTAGCCAGCCCAACCGTCATGTAGGCTGACGCCGGTGAAGCCCGGCAGGATACCGATGGCGTCCGTCGCCGCTGATCCGCGCTTGGCATGGATGGCGTAATGGGTGAGCCGGCCGGTGCTGGCGACATGCGCCCAAGCCAGCCGCCCGTCGCGGCGGACGCCGGTCTCGTCGCGGTGCAGCACCGGCGACCGCCGCAGCGTGGCCTTGATCGCCGTCTCCACCGGCTCTATCGCGCCCGCTGCCTGTTGCACCCAACCCACCACCGAGCCACGAGCTAGCCGCACGCCGAAGAGATCAGCGAGCAGGTGCTGGGCGCGTTCGAAGGGCACAAACTGAGCCTCCACCAGATAGACCGCCAGCGCCCGCAGCCGCGGCCCGTATTGAGCTCGGCTCGGCGCCTCAGGCGGGAACGCGCCGACGGTGATCGCCTGACAGGTCGGACAACGCAGGTGCAGCGCCTGGTGCTCGCGCACCACCAGCCGCAGCGGGGGCAGATCCCACACCTGCCGGCGTTCACGCAGCGCCCCCGAAGCACCGTCCAATGAGGTCTGGCAGCGTATGCACACTGGCGGGCGATGCCCGACCTGCCCGCCAGGCCGCTTCCCACTTCGTTTCCGCAGGCTCTTGGTCTTCCGTGTGAGCCCGTCGCTGGACGGCGGTTTGCCGCTGTTGTGGCTATCCTTGGCCAGCCGTGCCTGCAACTCCTCCACACGCGCAGCCAGCAGTTCCACTTGCTCGCGCAGCGTGGCGTTCTCGGCTTCTAGTTCGGCGATCCGGACTTCGGGGTCTGGCGTCATGCCTCTAGGCTACACCTGCTGCGCAAGTCCGCCTGACCTGCTACGAACAGTGAAACGATAGGTATTTGTGTTGGATTCCCGCATTCTACTCCACGTTTCAGGCCAGGGCATACTAGTCATCACACTCTTGTGGTATAGTGGTTACTATCTATTGCATGACTTAGGATTTAGTCACATACACTCTCTCTTGCACTCTCCTGTTAGCTTTCAGACGCGGCACGACGACGTGTAACAGAAGGTAGCTGGTTCTTTGGAGGAGAGCATGATGACGAGCACCCACCTCATCACCTGGGCGCTACGCTTTGCCAGGGCTGACGCATTCGATGGCCCCCAGTGGCGACTGCTGAGAGCAACTGTCTTACGCGAGGACGTCTCACGATACGACAGTGTAGTCCTCAGGACACACCCTGCACCGGTGGCAGAAGGCGAACGGAGCGGAGCGCTGGAGTCGATTCTGCCCTGAATTTTGGAAGGCAGTGCTGGCCTTTGCACCAAGCAAGTGCACCTTTAAGGCTGCGAGCCCTGGAACAAGTTGTAGCTGTGGCCATGATGAACGTCCACATTAACGGCTGAACAATCACCTCGCGTCGGCACCTGGTCGGGTGCCTGCATCAGTGAGGCTGGACGGCGGCGCTTACTCTCGCTGCTGTACCGGGCCCACATCTCTCAGGAGGGTCCTATGGCCGAGGTCACTTTGTTTGAAGAAGTCAACTTCCAGGGCCGTTCCAGCGCGCTGGCCGTGGGGTCGCACCGCCTCTTCAGCGCCTCTGATCTGAATGACGCCACCTCGTCCATCCGCGTCCCACCGGGCATGGTCGCGTTCGTCTACGAGCATGCAGACGCGGCTGGCGGCTTTGGGCTGATGGCCGACTTTATGGAAGACTGCGCCGATTTGTCAGCGTTTTACCTCAACGACAAGATCTCCTATGTCTCCGTGTTCGCGGCCGAGCAACCATCAGGTCTCGTCTGGGTCCGCAGCCAGCTGGTGAACGGGCAGTATGTCCCTGGGCACTGGGAACGCCCAAGGGCGTCGGGAGGGCCGGTCAACCCTCCAGTGGCCACCGTGTCGCCGCCGGTGCTTCCCCACCTGCTGGAGATCTCCAAGATCGATGGGACACCATGGGTGAATTCGCCCTTCGACACCAGCGATCCGGCGTGGTCAAGCAACGTCGTCGGCGGGAAAACCTTCGACGGCTCCTCAGCCCATCCCAGGGAATGGGTGTCCGTGCTCAACCCGCAGCAAGAACAGGACGACGAGGTCGGGCTGGCCGGGACCGCGATCGGCCCGGAGGTATCCGGCAATGACCTGCCCTTCACGCACCCATTCGGCAATGACTTCGAATTCACCATCGTCCCTGATGCCCCGTACACGTCCCTGCTGGCCCCGGCAAACCGGGACTCCCAGGGCGTGTATGCCCCTAGCTGGCCGTTGGCCCACCAGCTTGGGCTGCCTGATCCGGTCGGCGTCCTCCCCCTCGAGGTCGATGGAGCGCTGGTCCCGGAGGCGGATCGGGTCACCCACGCCGATCGGGTCGCCGTCTACGGGCGGTGGATCGTCGACGCCGGGCACTCAGAATTCCATACCGAGATCCATCCTCCGCTTCTGATGGGACGGGCCCGGTGCGTGGATGCTAGCGGCAACCCAGCCCCACCCACCTTGGGGGCCACTACCCTCTTCCAATTGTGGAGTCGCCCTTACCAGCCAGCACAGCTTTTCTCTACCGATGGCGACACCGGTCTCGTCTTGCAGGACTACATCGAGCGGATCGTCGAAACTCTCGGCGACATCACCGCCTACCCCCCGATCCACGCCAAGCCGTTCGCCGGCGTCCACCTGGTCGCCTTCACGGTTCGCCCCCCACTGCAGATCGGTGCGCCGTCCGGTCCGCTAGGGTCTGTTATCGCCCCGCTGCAGCACCTGGAGTGCAGCTATCACTTCACCGTCAACGGGTCCTGCGGGGTAGAGGTGATCCCTTCACCTGTTGACGCGAACAGCGTCCTGGTAGTGGTATCCCTGAGCGACGCGGGATACCCGACGCTACCGGAACCGGCCAGCCAGATGCAGCAACTGTCGATCAGCGGACTGCTCGATGAGGCGAGCAGACTTGGCATTGACATCGCCACATGGAAGAAGTGGTTCATAGAATTGAAGGGCTTGCAACTCAACGACCATGTCGGGTTCCGCATCTTCTCTGCCCCCGCTACCTCGGCTCAAGACGCGGTGGGCGTGGTTCCGTTCACGCCACTGGCGACCCTCCCGGCATCGGCGCAGGTCACCGACCCAGGGCAACCGTTCCCTATCCGAGGCTGGGTCCGCCTGCGCTGGGTGGGACCGACGAATACCACCGGTGGAGGCGACGCGCCATGGGAAGACATCCTTGTCAACCGTCTTAGAGGTAGGCACTCGACGAGGCCCCCGACTCCATAGGCTCAAGACTGGCGTGCCTGGGAGGCTGTCGCGGTTCGGGCGCCGGCGGCGGTCGGTCGGGTTGGGGGCCGATGAGATCCCCCAGCCGCGCCTTGCCTATTGCGGCGTCGGCGGACTGCTGAAGCCAGTCCGCGCTGCCCAGCGCCTCGCAGCCGTCCACGAGGCGCGCCCAGATGCGGTCGAACACGCCCAGGCGCACCCAGCTTTGCAAGGTGCGACGCACCGAGCTGTCGTCGGGCAGGTCGCTGGGCAGCCGGAACAGGATCGCCTCCGGCAGGCGGCGAGGGGTGGAGTATGTACGTGATGAAGAGCGTGAGCGATGGAAAGCAAAAGCCAGCCTGATGATTCGCAGGCTGGCTTTGTCATGCGGGTTTAGGGTGAGGCCGGTGGGATTCGAACCCACGACACGAGGCTTAAAAGGCCCCTGCTCTGCCTCTGAGCTACGGCCCCATGACATGGCAGATTATATGATGCCCCATCAGCATAGCACGCGGGGCGGGCTGGCGCAAGGAGGGGGTGCCGGTGAATGGGGATGGATAGGCAATCTGTCATAGATGTGACGTTGGAGATGGCTCGTGCGGTTGTATAGCCAGGCGGGGCGTTCGCCGGTGTGACCTGCTCTTGAGGCGGGGGTGCGCGTGAATGGTATGTTTCGTGCTACAGCATACGGCAGAGTGGCAACAGCTCAGCCGGTGTACTGGGTGCGCCGGTTGGTCTGGCAGTGCTCGTCGGTTTGAGCGTAGACGAATATACAAAGGAACTGCCGTGACGAAGCGCATTCTCGTCGTTGATGACAGGGCAAATTTGCTCACGTTGCTCCGTATGCTGCTGGAGAGCGAGGAATATCAGGTATCGGTACTCCAAGAGGGGCAGCAGGCGGTCGAGCGTATCCAGAGCGAACAGCCCGACCTTGTCATTCTCGATCTCAAGCTGGCCGACGCGTCGGGCATCGACATCCTTGAGAGCCTGCGGGCGCAGACGAGCACCGCGGAGATTCCGGTGATCGTGTACACGGCTGCTGTGCTTGAGGCAGAGACGGTCAACGATTTGATAACGAGCAACCCAACACGCTTTGCGAACGTCTCAGTATTACAGAAGCCATTCGATCTGGATACGTTGCTTGAGCGTGTCCAGCAGGTGGTGGGGACTGCGAACTCGTTGTGAGCGCGTCGCGGTCCGTGAAGTTCAGGTAGGGTAGGACAGTGGCGAAAGAGGGCAAATCAGGGTCAGGGTTCTTCTGGGGATTCGTGTTGGGCCTCATCGTCGGCGGTATTCTGGCGATTCTGTACGCGCCGCAGCCTGGGGACGAGACGCGTCAGCAGCTGAGCGAGCAGAGCATCGAGCTGCGCAAGCGCAGCCAGCTGCGGGCCGAGCAACTCGCGACACAGGTGCGCGAGCGCTACAGCGACGCTATGATTCAGGCGAACGAGGCCTACAACCGGACGAAAGAAGAAGTGCTGACGCGCTATAACCAGGCAAAGAAGGCCTAGCCAGCGGTTTGCATGTGGAGAGGGCGCATCCCCTGGTGGGAGATGCGCCCTCTCGCCGTTTCATCGGATGCCCGTCAGCGGTGGCGGGGGCGGCC
>DASVOW010000735.1:0-3197 GCA_036383155.1 Ktedonobacterales bacterium | reverse complement strand
CTACGTTGTCGCCCATCAGCAGCCCATCGTCCCTATCGCCCACGACAACGGCTTCCCCTCGGATCATACGTTGATGGCGATGGTGCTCACGACGAGTCTGTGGTGGCTGTGGCGTCGCTTCGTCCCCTATTTCGCAGTTGGAACGCTGCTCGTGATGTTGGGACGACTTGGCATCGGGGCTCACCACACATTCGACGTGGTCGGCAGTGTCGTCATTGTGCTGGTGGTGGCGCTAGTCGTGGGGATGCTCCCGCTGCCGCGGGCATGGACGACTCCCATCATCGGCAGAGCCAGCATGCAGAAGACACTCTAGCTGAACTTCTTGGTTTGCAAAAAGGCGCTTGCAAGGGCAATGAGAGCAAGACAGAAGAAGTTTTCGCTGCTGACACATGCTACCCTGAGGCAGCGGGCCAAGCGCTGCAGCATACCTATAGGGCGAGTGGTGCGCAACGACTTCTAGCGGATGTTGAACCGTTGGATGCTTCGACGAGGCGTCGAGAAAGAAGAGCATGCGCCAATGTTCAAAGACACGAAAGCATTTTCCGGTTTTTCGGTAAACGACATGCAGAAAGCGAAGGAATTCTACGGCCAAACGCTCGGGCTAGACGTGTCTGAGGCGAACGGCTTGTTAGAGCTTCATATCGCTGGCGGGACGCATATCTTGATGTATCCGAAGGAGAATCATACTCCGGCCACCTTCACCATCCTGAATTTTCCAGTCGCCGACATTGAGCAAGCGGTAGACGAGCTGACCAGGCGTGGGGTGCGGTTCGAGTCCTACAATGAAGGCGGTCTGGTGACGGATGACAAGGGGATTTTCCGCGGCGGCGGGCCGAAGATCGCGTGGTTCACAGACCCTGCTGGCAATATCTTGTCCGTGCTCGAAGCGTCTGAATGAAGGCCTACATCACATGGGCGCCTGTGTGATGCGGGCGCCCATTTTTTGTGGCCCTCTCACTGTGGTGCTTGCTCCTTAGCGCATGCGTTCGTCCCTTAGTTATCCGCGCGGCTCAGCCGTAGATGTACGCGCAGCCAGCATACCCCGGCTGCTTGCGTCGCACCCAGGAGAGCGGATCGGAAAGTCGAACACAACACTCCGTACCCGTGCATCGTATTTATGTTAAGCTAATGAATGTGAGAGTGTGTGGCCAGTCGCGAGTGGCTCGCTGTTTCTTCCACCCCTTCCACCGCGCATTCCCGCAACCGGCGGGCGCTTTGCGGCAGTCTGCGATGTCCGCCGAATGAGACGTACCTGTAGCCCATTTTGCATGGAATGCTCGCCGCCGGTGCCCACTGCCGCGTAGTGGCTGCCGAACGAGACGTTTGTCTCTGTCGGTTGGCGTAGCGCACCGGCGATCGCGCCGCGCAGTGCGCAGAAATGCGGGGTGAACGATGTCGCTTCCTGGCCCGTTGCTGGCGGTGCTGGCGAATCCCGATGTGACATATCTCCTTCTGGTCCTGGGGATCGTCGGCCTCGTCGCGGAATTCCATCATCCGGGCACGGTCGTGCCCGGCGTCGTGGGCGCCCTCGCGCTGGTGCTCGCGCTGATCGGCTTCAGCGTGCTGGGCGTCAACTGGATCGGCGTGGCGCTCATTGTGCTCGCGGCTGCGCTCTTCATCGCCGAGGCGCACGCGCCAGGCTTCGGTCTGCTGGCGCTTGGCGGCCTCCTGGCCTTCGTTGCGGGGTCGTGGCTCCTCTTTGTGTCGCCTACGGGCGCATCACGCTCGACGTTTGGGGGTGGTGTCAGTCTGTGGCTCATCGCCCTTGGGGCGCTCGCAGTGAGTGGCTATTTCTTGATCGTCCTGCGGACCGTGCTGCGGGCGCGCCGCCTGCCGTACGCGACTGGCGCCGAGGCGTTGCTCGGGCAGGAAGGGGTGGTCACGTCGGACCTTGCGCTCCGCGGCACAGTGCGTGTCTGCGGCGAGGAATGGAGCGCCATCGCAGACGTTGGGCCGATCAAGGCGGGCGAGACCGTGGAGGTGCTCGGGGTGGAAGGGATCACCCTCCGTGTTCACCGGCCCTACGAGTGGAGGACATCGCTGGAGAGGTCCGTGAAATAAGCGTTGCGCAACTGACGTCGCGTATTCATGCGTGGCATGCACGCAGACGCGTGCAGGAGGTGCCGCTATGCAAGCGGTAGGTTTGGTGCTTGTCGGCCTTGTTCTCATCTTGGTCGTCGTCCTGTTTGGGCTGGCGATCCGCGTCGTGCCTGAGTATCAGCGCCTGGTCGTGCTGCGGCTCGGCCGTCTTATGGGCGTGCGGGGCCCCGGCCTCGTCTTGCTCATTCCCTTCGTCGATCGCGGCATCCGCACTGACCTGCGCGAGCGCGTGTTCGACGTCACCCCGCAATCCTGCATCACCCAGGATAACGCTGCGCTCGCGATCGACTTCCTGATCTACTCCAAGATCGTGGACCCGGCCTCGAGCGTCGTCAACGTCCAGCAGTACGAGAGTGCCTCGCGCGGCATCGCCATCACCACGCTACGGGCGGTGGTCGGCGACATGCTGCTCGACTCGGTGCTCTCTCGCCGCGAGGACATCAACGCCACTCTGCGCGGCAAACTCGACGAGGTTACGGAACGCTGGGGCGTCAAGGTGACGGCGGTGGAGATTCGCGAGATCACCCCGCCACGCGAGATCCAGGAGGCGATGACGCGGCAGATGTCTGCCGAGCGCAGCCGCCGCGCCATCATCATCGACGCCGACGGCAAGCGCGACGCCGCCGTGCGGGTGGCGGACGGCCAGAAGCAGGCGGTCATCCTGGAGGCGGAGGGCGCCCGCCAGTCGGCCATCCTTCGCGCCGACGGTTATGCCCAGGCGCTAGGGCAGATCTCCCAGGTCGCGACGCACCTCGACAATCAGACGATGAGCCTGCAATATCTGGATGCGCTCAAGGCACTCGGCGCCTCGCCGTCCACCAAGCTGGTGGTGCCCACCGAGTTCACCAGCCTGCTCCGCCCATTGATCGAGAACACGACCGGGGCAGGGGCCCAGCGCGCCACCCCTGCGGCCGATGGGGCCGCTGGCGGAAACGGCGCCGTTGCCCCCACAGCAGGCGCTGCCGCACGCTGACGATCCGCGCAAACAGAATGGGCGCTCGCATCATGCGAGCGCCCATATTTCTTATTTAGCGTAGTGGCGGAGGGAGAGGGATTCGAACCCCCGGACCTTTTAGTCTACGGTTTTCAAGTTTACT
>DASVOW010000734.1:0-6351 GCA_036383155.1 Ktedonobacterales bacterium | reverse complement strand
AGGCGCCTTCTCGGCCTCGTGCGCCAGACCAGGGCGACCACACACTATCTGGTGGTCTCGGCGCACTGGGGCTCCAATTGGGGCAATGCCCCGCCGCCCGAGCATGTGCTGCTGGGCCACGCCTTGATCGAGGCCGGCGCCGACGTGGTGTTCGGCCACTCTGCCCATGTGGTGCGTGGCATCGAGATCTATCGACGCCGGCCCATTCTCTACAGTACCGGCGACTTCATCGATGACTATGCCATCGACCCGGTGGACCGCAACGACGAATCCTTTATCTTTGTGCTGGAGATGCAGCGGCGTCGCCTCAGGCGGATTGAGCTCTACCCGACCGTCATCGAAGACATGCAAGCGCGACGAGCGCGGGACGATCGGGCAGAGCGCATCGCCGGGCGCATGAAGCGATTGTCGGCGGCCCTCAGCACTCCTATGATGTGGCGCGCACGACCAGGATACCTGGAAGTCGCGCCACCGGCAGCGGCGACACCTGACGGCGGCCCTGCCGGGGCGGAAAGCGTCATCCACAAGTCGCATCTTGAGTAGCTTGCTGCTCAGCAGCCTGAACGTAAGTGCGCGCACCTGTGTGCTCATCAGGGCAGGTGCACATTATGCGTGTCTCGACACATACCACGCGCAATCCAGCGTCGTGGCTAGCTATGAGCGCTGATTCCTGATCGTCGGAGGAAGCCAGGCGAGCGGAGGCAATGAGACGAATATGGGTACACCAGATACAAATGGCACAGACGGCCGTCGCGCTCATGCGGAGACGAGGCCGCGTCGCGAATCGGCCGTGCGCATTGTCCCCCTCGGCGGGGTAGGCGAGGTTGGCAAGAATGCGACGGTCGTCGAGTATGGCCAGGATCTCGTTCTCGTGGATGTGGGGGTGAAGTTCCCCGAGGAGGAGCAGCACGGCGTTGATCTGGTGATCCCCGACCTGTCGTATGTGCGTGAGCGTGTCTCACGTCTGCGGGGCATCCTGCTCACCCACGGCCACGAGGATCACATCGGTGGGCTTCCCTACGCCCTGCCGCAGCTCGCCACGTCCGGCAAGCCCATCCCATTGTACGGTTCCGCGCTCACGCTCGGCTTGGTCCGTGCCAAGCTGCAGGAGCATCGTGCCCAGCGCTATGCCGAGTTCCATGTGGTCGAGCCGCATACCCATTATCGCCTCAGCAAGCAGCTTGAGGTTGAGTTCATCCCCGTCGCCCACAGCATTCCCGGCAGCTACATGGTTGCGATTCAGGCTCCGGTGGGCACCGTGATCATCACCGGCGACTACAAGCTCGATCCGACGCCGGGCTTTGGGCCGCCTACCGATGTCGATCGACTCCAAGCGCTGGGCGATGCGGGCGTCCTTGCGCTGTTGTCCGACTGCGTGCGTATCGAGCGGCCTGGCCGCACACCCAGTGAGCAGGTCGTCGCCGCCGCCATCGACCGCTGGATCGCCCAGGCACCCGCCCGTGCGTTGCTCACCACCTTCGCCTCAAACATCCCCCGGCTCGAATTTGCCATACGTGCGGCCCATCGCTACGGCCGGCAAGTCGCTGTCGTAGGCTGCAGCATGGAGCAGAGCCTCCAGGTGGCGCAGGACCTGGGATATGTCTCTTTGCCAAGCGACGTGCTCATCACCGCCGACGAGGCCAATCGCCTGCCGCCCAGGCAGGTCTTGCTGTTGACCACTGGCAGCCAGGGCGAGCCCTCCTCCGCGCTGGCTCGCATCGCCGCCGGCACCCATCCTCGTATCCAGCTGCGCGAGCACGATACCGTCATCCTGTCTGCCACGCCGATTCCCGGCAATGACGACACTGTCGCTCGGACGCTGGACAACCTCTTCCGTGCTGGCGCGCAGGTAATCTACAGCGCGATCGATCCGGGTGTGCATGTGAGTGGCCACGCGAGCCGCGATGAGCTGCGCGAGGTGCTCGGCCTGGTGCGGCCCCGGTTCGTGGCGCCGATTCATGGCGAGTACCGCCATCAGGCGCTGTATGCGACCATGGCTGGCGAGGCGGGATATTCGGCCGAGCGCATCCTCCTCGCCGATCTCGGCCAGGTGCTGGAGTTCAGCCCCACGACAGCCCGCCGCAAGGGAAAGGTGCCGTCCGGGGCGGTTCTGGTCGACGGGCTCACGGTGGGGTCGGTCTCGCGCGATGTGCTACGCGATCGCGAGCATCTGGCGAGCGATGGGCTCGTTGTGGCCACCCTCATCGTCGACCGCGAGACCGGCGCCCTCCTGGCCGAGCCCGAGATTGTGGCGCGCGGTGTCGCGCAGTTCGAGGATCTGCACGACGGCGATATTCTTGGCGAGGCGACACGCCGGTTGCGTCGCACGGTGCGCCAGGTGCACGGCCAAATTGAATACGGCGAGCTCGTCGAACGGGCCAAGGAGACCCTCGGCACGTATATCTGGAAGCGGCTGCATCTGCGTCCGCTGATTCTGCCCGTGGTCACTGCCGTATGACCCGAGGGTGACGCGCCCGCATGCGGAAGACGCACTCCCACAGGCTCATGATCGATGCATCCAGTGCCGTAGCGTCTTAGTCACCCTCCTTGCAGAGGGCAAGCCGCGCCGACCTGGATGCGCCCTAGAGGAAAACCCGCGACTTGGCCGATACAGCCGGTTGACCGCTACGCGGGAAGCCCCACCGGCGCGTGTGGTTGGCTGGGTGCTTGCCGCTCCCGCTCGGGCTGATCCAGCCCCAATCCGCGTCTGATCTCTATGTAGCGCAGGATGGCGTCTCGGCTGAGGATGCCCACAAGACGGCCGTCCTCGACGACCGGCAGTTGGTTCACATCAGGCGCGGCCATGCGTGGCATCACCTCATTCAGGCTCTCCGCTGGATGCGCCACGGCGAGCCGCTCCACTGGAATCATGACCTCGCCGACACGGGTCTGCGCCCACCGATCACGTGGCACCCGACGGACATCGGCCAGCGTGATAAGCCCCGCGAGCTGGTCGCCATGCACCACCGGGACCGAGCGGACCGCGCGCGGCAGCATATACTCATCCACGAGCTGCTGGATCGAGATGGTGATTGGAACGGTGATCGGCGCCGGACTCATCAATTGTCTCACTGTGACGCCTTTGAAGACCGACTCCAGCATGACCTGCGTGTTCTCGGCCTGCGCCGCCTGCAGCAGGAACCACCCGATGAAGCCCGACCATAGCCCGCCGATGATATCGCCGGTAAAGAAGCGCCAGATGCCGTACAGGATCAACAGGTAAGCGAAGCCTTGACCAACGTATGCCGCCCAGCGCGTCGCTGTGCGCAGGCTGCCGGTCGCTTTCCAGATGATCGAGCGCAGGACCCGGCCTCCGTCGAGCGGGAAGCCTGGGATCAGGTTGAAGACGCCGAGCAGCAGATTTGCCACCCCCAAGTAGTAGAGCGTCGCGGCGACCAACAGGCTGTTTCCGTCGATGGCCAGCGCGGCGAGGAACGAGACGCCGCCAATGATCAGGCTGGTCAGCGGGCCTACGAAGGCCATCTGAAACTCGACGCCGGGACTCTGCGGCTCCCGCTCGATATCGGAGACGCCGCCGAAGATGAAAAGCGTGATGTTCTTCACCGGCAGGCCGCGAGCCTTCGCCACCAGCGAATGAGCCAGCTCATGCACGAGCACAGACGCGAAGAGCAGCAGCGCCGCGATCAGCCCGAGCACCCAGTAGGCTCCCAGCGATTGTCGGGGAACGGCGGATGGGAACCAGTCGATTGCAAGCGATGAAGCTAGCAGCACGAGGACGATCAGCCAGCTGATGTTCACTTCGATGCTGATACCGGCAACCTTAAACAGGCGAAACGAGCCAGGCATGTGCCCTCTCCTCTCATCACAGGGCGTTGTACGTGTCCTGAGTATCCCCGTACGCTGCATTGCCTGTGCCGCAGTTACCCAAGCGCCTCGCACGCGTTGCGCGCACAGCACAATTCTCGCCTCTACTGGCAACGAAATCGGAGCGCTCCAGATGAGCATAGTGGCAGCGTGTCGCGACAGAGTGGGCGTAACCATGTGTCGTAATCTATTTCGTCACTGCAATGCAGTGCCTACACTGCACGCAACCGGACCAGCCCATTGGGGAGCAAGCCGCTGCAGGCCACGGGAGAAGTACGGAGAGTTATGGAGAGTTACCGAGAATTACGGAGAGGTACGATGAAGGACTTGACACATCTGACACATGGGCGAGCGCGATACATCCAGTGGTTGCCCGGCGTCGCGCTGCTCGCCATCCTGCTCCTCGCCGGATGCGGCACCACCGGCACGACAGGTGGTGCCAGTGCAACCACTGCGCCGACCGCGACCACCGCCCCAACCACAGCACCGACCACAGCCCCGAGCGGGACTGCGGCATCTACAGGCACAGCCCAGGTGAAGATCAGCGAGCAGAGCGACAAGTATGGGTTCGCACCCACCATGCTGACCATTGCCAAAGGCACGACGGTCACGTGGACCAACGCCTCCGACGCGCCGCACACAGTCACCAGCGATACCGGCTCGACCCTGGCGTCTAGCACGATCAGTCCGTCCAGCGGCACGTTCAGCTTCACGTTCACACAAGCAGGCACGTACACCTACCACTGTACGATCCACCCCTACATGAAGGGCACGATCGTGGTCACCGGCTAGCGGATGAACGTTCTGACGGCCCGGGCAGAATGCAGCCAGCCGCACTCTATCCATTGCCAAGAGGACACTTATGCAGGTGGCCTCTTGGCACAATAATTCGATTCCTGAAGCTATTCAACCGCGGCCCTGGATGTAACTATAGATATATAAGTCTCAAAACCATCTGTCTCACGGCGAGTCTCATAACATACTCAGGGAATCTCAGCCAATTAATGGTGAGCCGTATACCTCCATTTCACGCATGGCATCGTGTGGTCGGCGTAAGCCTCCACCAGTAACCACAGGTGCACGCTGCCGTCCCGACGGCGAAATACAGTGTATGCAGTACGCGTGTACATGCGCTATTTTGCCCCATCCTCTGGACCACCGAGTGCGTTCGCCTGCACGCGCTCATACAGGCGCTGCCAGGCGCAAATGGTGGATAGGTGAACCGGCATCCACGAGATGCCTCGGCGTGCTATCTCGCCATCCACGTCCACATCGCCTCCAGGGCCCCGTTCGATCCGGTCGCGCTCTGGGTCCAGTTGTGCCTGTAAGCCCAGTAATGGGGCCGAGTCGGCGTCTGCCATCCCACTAGGATATAGTCGCGACCGGAAAAAGGCAAAGAACCGGTCACTTAACCGGCCAGTATTTTCATTCCCTGCATTGTAACCATTGAAATAGTAGTCAGGGTCATTCTGTTGCCGTCTCATGGCGCTCCTGCTTTCCAGTATGTCCAGTAAGGCGGAGGGGCATTCCCGTTGACGGGTCTATGCCGAATACCATGCCCACACGTCTCCTATATCTCTTATACTGAAAACCATCGCGTGCAGGGGTCACAATACCATCTCGTACTGCTGCCATTAAGGCACAGCTGCGTCACGGAGAGGCGGTCCCCGCCTCTCCTATCGCCGAACGCCTCTCCGTCGTACCCTTCACATCACCTGTCAGCCACGGAGGTTAGGAATTATAGCCCTTCACATCCTTGCGACTAACCGTCAGGTAGGCGACAAGGATGGCGATCAGGATTGCCAGGCCCAGACTGACCTCTCCTGTTCCCAGCCCCAGGCCACCAAACTCGTGTGACCTGCCCATCCAGTCGGCAAACGAAGCGCCGAGCGGTCGTGTCACGATGTAGGCGAACCAGAAGGCGAAAATCTCGTTCAAGCCAAATAGCCGGTAGCCTACAGCCGGTACAGCGAACAAGACGGCAAACAGCACGCCCGAAGCGAGATACCCCAGCCCCAGCGTCGTCGCCGTCATATCACCCACAGCAGTGCCGAGCGCAAACGTTGCCACGACAGTAGCCCAGTAAAACAGCTCGCGGCGTCGCGTGTAGATCGTGTGGATAGACAGCGTCTTCTCGCTCACATACCAGGCGACAAAGATGACCGCAAGCGCGATCGCAAAGAATGTGGCGGATACAACATACGGAATACCAAAGCCAACGTGTAACACATCGGCAACCATCGTCCCGAATACGGCAACCATGACGACGGCCAGCCAGTAGATCCAGTGCACATATCGACGCACCGAGAATTGCAGCAGCAGCGCGGCAACAAAGCAAATGCCCCCAATGGCTACAGCAATAATTGGATTGAGTTGGTGAGCCAGGTAGTCCGAGGTCGTCTCGCCCATCCCAGTGGTCAACAATTTAATGATCCAGAAATATATCGTCACTTCCGGAACCTTCCTCGCGGCCTGTAGTGCGCGATGCAGCGGTTGAGCATTCGTGCTGGGGGCAGCGAAAGCTGT
>DASVOW010000733.1:0-2174 GCA_036383155.1 Ktedonobacterales bacterium | reverse complement strand
TGTTTTCAACACACCTGGGCTTTCAATCGACCACTCACCTGTGAGCGCCTCGCGCCGCGTTGCGCGAGAAGCATCAGACTACCATTCTCAACGAAGGCGTCTGATCCGGCCATGCATGCGGGCTCCGAAGGTACTGACATTGCCCAACCACAAGTACTGAGTGAGCAGCCGAAGATTGGGCAAAGCTTGTTCGAAGCCGATGCGATGGTGTGACTCTACTCATCTATTGTAGCAGATATTGGAGGAGACCCGAGGGGCACCGCCACCTTTCCTATCCTGTGTAAATGCAAGACATATACCAAGCCAATGCAAAAAACGTCGTCACCCCTAACAGAGGCGACGACGTTCATTCGTACGTGGGATGTCTGCCGAGCTAACGGCGCTCGTCCGGCGCTCAGGCGGTCTTTACCTGGGCCGAGGTGAGGAACGTCTCGTACGCTTCGCGCAGTCGCGGGTAGCGCAGGAGGAAGAACCCGGCGTACTCGTGGTTGAGCGGGCGGGGCTGCTTGAGCAGGTGCATGCCGACATCCTTCAGGTAGCGGTTGCCTTTGCGCCCGTTGCAGGCGCGGCAGCACGCCACGAGATTCTCCCAGGTGCTCTGGCCGCCGCGTGAACGCGGGATGACGTGGTCGAGCGTCAGGTCACGTGAGTGCTTGCCGCAATACTGGCAGGTCTCTTCGTCGCGCAGCAGGATATTGGCACGCGTTGGGCGCAGCACCATCCGTGGCACGCGCACATTGGCGAGCAACTGCACGATCACCGGCTCATCCATTGGCAACTGGCGCGCCTGGATGCCCTCTTCGATTGCCTTGCGCACCTGGTCGCTGACAAAGGCAACCTTTTGCTTCGAGAGCAACACGACGAGACGGCGCTCAGGAATCACTGAGAGCGGCTGAAGGGAGGCATTAAGGACTAACACCGGCATTCGGCGACACCCCTCTCCTCGAACCAGACGGCCACTCGTCATAGCGGCAAGGAGAGGTCGCGCACGCGCACCGAACCATTCCGATGCAGCGTGGTCGCTATCTCTGCCGTCTATGGCGCCCGCTGGTCCACTCCATCTGGACGCGGCGACATACCTCGCGCGTGCGTCCTCTGACGTAGTCAAGCTGCAAAGCACATGCAAAAAGCACGCCCTTGCTGGTGGGGGCGCCACGATCATGTGCCTCATGTGTGAGACTGGTGATCGAAACCCTCGCCAACATGGCGTGCTCCTCAGCTCGACTGCGCCAGCGATCCACAGCGTGTGCAACGATGTGCCATACGCCCTGAATTGATGGCGGCCTGGTCGGGGTGAGAGGACTTGAACCTCCGACCTCAGCGTCCCGAACGCTGCGCGCTAGCCGACTGCGCTACACCCCGAGAGACAACCGTGATTAGACGAGAACCAAAGAACCGAGCGATGGAGGCGAGGACCTCACATCCAGCGGTCGCTGGCTCCCCACATGGCGCAGTATATCATACGGGCACGAGCTGCTGCAAGTTTTCGCGCAAGAGCAAAACGAGAATGCGGATGGTGTGGGGATTGGAGATGGCAGGTACAAGCGTGAGAGCGCATGCGTGTGCACCAGGCTGCGCCATCAGTTCTGTCGTATCCATCTTGTGGGTGCGCTTGACGTTTGGAGGCGTTCGGTGCTACGCTGCTGGTGTCTTGATGCGCCCGTAGCTCAGTGGATAGAGCATCGCACTTCGGATGCGAGGGTCGGGGGTTCGAATCCCTCCGGGCGCGCCTTCTATACTCGATTAGATAATTGCACGACGTGTTAGTCACTATTGCGCGACGTTTTCGACAGCCGGTCCGCGCCTCATTTCAGCCTGGCACATAGAGCCCAAAACAGGTGCAACTACTCTGCTATAGGACGAGCCCCGACAAGCCACGCCACACGAAGTAACTGCCGACAACGAGGGAGATGGTGACGACGATTGAGCGGTTGTGCTCCTCGATCCAGGTCGCTGCCCGATCCAACCATCCCACTGATCGCGTGGCGATGATGATCGGTGCAACAAGCGCGCATTGCGCACCCAGCACGTAGAGCAGAAACGCGGCGATATTCTGGCCAGTGTGCAGGCCAGCTTGACCGATGGTGCCGAGCGCCGTGAGCGTGAAGATCCACGCGCGCAATGAGGTGACGATGAGCACCACACCCAGGCCCAGCGCCCGAGGCGGCGTGACC
>DASVOW010000732.1:0-4503 GCA_036383155.1 Ktedonobacterales bacterium | reverse complement strand
ATTCGGATTAACTTTGTGTCCCAAGCAGTACCTCCTCGCCTCCGGTTAGCGTTGCCGCCGCACGCTCAACGGCACATCAGCCGGATCGTCCGACACAATGATAGTGACATGCGTGCTCCGGCGCAGGATGCGCGAGGCACGCCCATGCGAGCGAGCGCGGAAGCGTTTGATCTTCATGCCCTCGTCCGCGATGGCATTCACGACCCAGAGCTCCTCCGGGTCGATGTTGAAATTGTTTTCAGCGTTTGCCGCCGCCGACGCGACCGTCGTGTAGACGTCGCGCGCCGGCATATTCGGCAAAAACTTGAGGATCGCCAACGCCTCGGTGACGCGGCGTCCCTTGATTGCATCGGTCACGCGCCGCACCTTGCGAGGCGGGTGGCCGACATTCTTGGCAATTGCCCGTGTCTGCATGTTCGGACCCTTTCTCCCGCACTACTAGCGCACGGAACCGGTGCGCTCGCTCCTGCCACCCGCGTGACCGCGGAAGTGGCGTGTCGGCGCAAATTCACCCAGCTTGTGGCCGACCATATTCTCGGTGATGTAGATCGGCACATGCTGCTTGCCGTTGTGGACTCCAATGGTCAGGCCCACCATCTGCGGAATCACCGTCGAAGCGCGCGACCACGTCTTGATAACGCGCTTATCTCCGCCCCGCGCCATTCCCAGCACCTTCTTGCGCAAGGAATCCTGAATAAAGGGGCCTTTCTTCGTCGAACGTGACATCGTTTCCTCTCCTCGTTCCGACTACCGGCCCCTACCGGCATTGCGGCGACGGACAATGAACTGATCAGTGCGCTTGTTTGTGCGCGTCTTGTGGCCGAGCGCCGGCTTGCCCCATGGCGTCTGCGGCTGGCCGCCGATCGGCGCGCGACCCTCACCACCACCGTGTGGGTGGTCGACCGGGTTCATCACCGAGCCACGTACATGCGGGCGGCGTCCGAGCCAGCGCGAGCGGCCCGCCTTGCCGATGCGGATATTCTCGTGGTCGAGGTTGCCCACCTGGCCGATGGTGGCGATGCAGTCGATATGAATCAGGCGCTGCTCGCCCGAGGGCAAGCGCACCTGCGCATAGTCGCCTTCCTTCGCCATGAGTTGCGCCGAGCCGCCTGCGCTGCGCACGAGCTGACCGCCGCGTCCCTTCTGTAGCTCCAGGTTGTGGATCACCGTGCCGGTTGGGATGCTTCGCAGCGGCAGGGCGTTGCCCACACGGATCTCAGCCTCGGGTCCGCTCATCACGCGGTCGCCGACCTTGAGGCCATTGGGCGCGATGATGTAGCGCTTCTCGCCGTCCACATAGTGGAGCAGTGCGATGCGCGCCGAGCGATTCGGGTCATACTCAATCGAGAAGACCTTGGCTGGGATGCCAAATTTATTGCGCTTGAAATCGATAATGCGATAGCGCTGCTTCGCGCCACCACCACGATGGCGCGCTGTAATCTTGCCTTGATTGTTTCGTCCCGCCTTCGAGTTCTTCTTCTCGACCAGCGAGCGCTCCGGCTTCGAGCGCGTAATCTCCTCAAATGTGGAGACCGACATGCCGCGCCGCCCTGGCGACGTCGGCCGGTATATGCGAATAGGCATTCTCGCGTCCTCTCCGGTCCAGACCTACGCCTGCAACTCTGGGATCGTCTGGCCGTCGGCCAGCGTCACAACGGCTTTCTTCCAGGGGCGCGCCTCTTTGGTGAAGATGCCCTTGCGGGTGCGCACCGTGCGCGCCTTACCCGGCATGCGCATCGTGTTCACCTGCATCACCTTGACGCCGGGGAACATCGCCTCGACAGCATCACGAATCTGATACTTGTTGGCTTCCAGCGCCACCCGGAATGTATAGCGCGGCACAATCGTCCCGTCCGGGCGCTTCGTGCTTTGCATGTCCACGCTCTGCTCGGTGATGAGGCCGTGCCGGATGATTTCAGTAATTTCCATCGCTTACTTCTCCTGACTCCGACTCCGGCTCCGTGTGCTGGTCTTGGCAGGCGTGGTATCCGTCGTGCTGGCGCTTGCCGCCTTGGTGGACGCCGAAGGCGTCGCAGCCTGAGCCTGCGCCCCGTTGCCAAAGGCAGCCTGCGCGCGGCGCTTCTCACGGCGCAGCACCACACGCGGGTGTCGCTTCATCTGCAGCGCATCGTCCGCCGCCTCGCCGAACATCTCGACGATCTTCTCGACCGAGCGTACGGGCATCAGCAGGTGGTCGTATTTCAGTAGCTCCACCACGTTAATCGAAGCGACGTTGCCGAGCTTCACGCGATGGATGTTGCGCGCCGAGAGGATGACATTCTCATCGCGCTGCGGCAGCAGCATGAGCACATGACGCTCGAGCGGCAGAGTCGCCAGCAGGTTTTCCATGTCGCGCGTGCGCGGCTGCTCGAAGGTCAGATCATCCATCAGCATGATGTGGCCGGTGCGCGCCTTATCCGACAGCGCGGCGCGAATCGCCAGACGCTTCATCTTGCGCGGAATCGCGTTGTGATAGGGGTGCGGCTGCGGCCCAAAGACCGCGCCGCCACCACGCCAGTGCGGCGCGCGCGTCGAACCCTGGCGGGCACGACCAGTCCCCTTCTGACGGAAGGGCTTCTTATTGCCGCCGCTCACCTCGGAGCGGGTCTTCGTGCTCGCTGTCCCCTGACGGCGGTTCACGAGCTGCGCTGTGACGACCTGATGCAACAGGGCAGTATTTACGGGCGCGCCGAAGACGTAGGAATCAAGCTCTTCTTCTCGGACGACAGCGCCGTCCATATCATATACATTCGCAGAGGGCATGTTCGTCTCCTCGTTCCGCTCTAGGCGCGCGACTTGGCCGCGTCGGACGTGCTGTTCGCGGCGTTACGTGCGACGATGGCGAGTTGCTCGGCGCCCTTGCGAATCATTACTACGCTACCGTTGGCTCCAGGCACGGACCCCATGACGACGAGCAGATTGCGCTCCGGATCGGCCTGAATCACGTCGAGTGACTTGATCGTTACCCGGTCGTTGCCCATGCGCCCAGCCATACGCGTGCCCTTGTACACGCGGCCCGGCGTCGTGCCAGGGCCAATGGAGCCCGGAGCGCGCGAGCGATCTGACTGGCCATGCGTGCGCGGGCCACCACGGAAGCCGTGGCGCTTCATCACACCGGCAAAGCCTTTGCCCTTCGAGGTGCCGATCACGTCGACCCGCTCGCCAACACTAAACATTGTCGCGTCGAGCGTATCGCCTACCGCCGGCAACTCGCCGATAACCTTTACTTCGCGCAGCACCGAGAACGGGCCAAGCGCCTGTCCGGCTCCACGGCGCCGCTTGGCGCCGCCCTGCCCACGCTCACCGGCCTTGGTCGTAGCGGAAGCGCTTTCGGCGACATCGGCCTCGGTCTCACTGGCAGTCTCACTGGCAGTAGCCTTCTGGCGAGCTTCCTGGCGAGCCTTGGCCTGCTGCTGCTGTTGCCTGCGGCGTTGCGCAGGCGTCAGGGGCAGCGTGTGGCCCAGGTGCCCTAGCTCGGGACGCGGCGTGTTCTTCAGCTTCGCCTCGCCAAATCCAAGTTGCACGGCCTCGTAGCCATCTGTGCTCGTAGTCTTCACCTGCGTTACCGTGCAGGGGCCGGCCTCGATCACCGTGACTGGAATCGCAAGGCCATTGGGGCCGAAAATCTGGGTCATGCCCACCTTTCGGCCCAGTAGTCCACTTAACATCTTCCTTTTTCTCCCGCGGCACGCGAGGCAAGGCGCCAGATACTCGTTGCCCTGACTCCGACGAAGCGGAGTGCTAGGACGTGTCCACACTTCATGGTTGCGCTATCCCCATTGGGGTGCGATACGGTAGACACGCGGCGTAAGAACGCCTTCCGAGTCTCTTGCCCCTTGCGCCGACGCCGCACGTCGACACTAGGATGCCCTAGAGCTTAATCTCGATGTCCACGCCGGCCGGCAGATTCAAGCGCGTCAGCGCCTCAACCGTCTTCGGCGTTGGCTCGATAATATCGATCAACCGCTTATGTGTGCGGATCTCGAACTGTTCGCGCGAGTCCTTATCGATGAACGGCGACCGCAGCACAGTGTACTTGGCGATCTCCGTCGGCAGCGGCACAGGTCCCGAGACACGAGCGCCGGTATTCTGCGCCGTCTCGACGATCTGTGACGCGGATTGATCCAAGATCCGGTGGTCATACGCCTTCAGCCGGATGCGGATCCGCTGTTTCGTGATGGTAGCCATCTCCGCCCTTTTCGCTATCCCGCGTGATTCATGCACGTGTGCGCCTCATAAGAGGGCGCATATTACGACGTATAGAAACCTGAATGAGCCAGGCCTCAGCCCGAAACGACTATCGCCGCAACGGGCCAAGCAACGGCCCCGCTCCCGAAGGAACGGGGCCAGCAGTAAACGTATTAGATATCGACCTTGGTGACGGCACCAGAGCCGACCGTGCGCCCCCCCTCACGGATGGCAAAACGGCTGCCCTGCTCCAAGGCCACCGGCGTGTGCAACTCGACCGTGATGGTGATGTTGTCCCCCGGCATGATCATCTCC
>DASVOW010000731.1:0-1603 GCA_036383155.1 Ktedonobacterales bacterium | reverse complement strand
CTTTGCCCACGGCGACGTCTTCATGTGGGGGTCGTTCGCTGCGCTGGCCCTTGTGACAGCGCTGAACACGCCCGATCATCTTACCGGCCTCCCGCTCGTCTTCACGCTTGCAGCAGCCTTACTGGTGGCAGTGGCTGTCAGCTCTCTCCTGAATGTCACGATTGAGCGGTTCGCCTACCGTCCCCTGCGCAACGCGCCGCGGCTGGCATTGCTCATCTCGGCGATTGGCGCGTCATTCATCCTCGAGGATGCCGCCAAGCTCTGGAAGGGTCCCTCGCCGATACGCTTCCCCCCCATCTTCCCCGATGTCGCCATCCATATTGGCGGTGTCGTTATCACTGGTCTCGACATTTTCATCATCGTCCTCTCTGTTGTGCTAACGGTGGGCCTTGACCGCTTCATCAAGCTCACGCGCATGGGGCGTGCGATGCGCGCCACAGCACAGGATCGCGATGCGGCGGCGCTGATGGGCGTCAACATCAACTCGACCATCTTCATTACGTTCCTCATCGGCGGAGCGCTGGCCGGCGCCGCCGGCCTGATCTACTCGATGAAAGTGCAGCAGGTTTGGTACTTCACCGGCTTCTCGGTCGGCCTCAAAGCGTTCACCGCGGCAGTGCTCGGTGGCATCGGCAACATCCAGGGCGCAGTGCTCGGAGGTTTGTTGATCGGGCTCATCGAGTCCTTCGCAACACAATTCTTTGGCATCGAGTGGACTGATGCGATCGTCTTCACCATCCTTGTGCTGGTGCTGGTGCTGCGGCCAACCGGTCTGGTCGGCGTCGCCTCGGCAGATAAGGCCTAAGAGTCGACGGAGGAGTGAATTATGGCAGTCTCTCACACTGCATCGACGAAGCCACGCACCGGCGGTCCCTCTGGCGGCGGCCCAAACTCGATTGTCGAGTTTATACGGAAGCGCTGGCTGATTGTTCTCGTGCTGGCAGCGATTTTGATCTATCCCTTCCTCGATGGCTTCCAGGACAACACAACGCGTATCACGACACTCACCAACGCTGGCGTCTTCGTGCTGATGGCGCTCGGCCTCAACATCGTCGTCGGGTACGCCGGTCTGCTCGATCTTGGCTATGTAGCCTTCTTTACGTTGGGCGCGTATTCTTATGCCATCGCCAACTTTGGCAACATCCATGTGGTCGGCAATAGCCTGGCCTACGTCACACCCGGCAACCCGCAGCATATCGGCGGCACCTCGGTGCATCTAGCGATCTGGCCGCTGTTGCTAGGTGGCATGGTGATCGCCGCCGTCTTCGGCCTATTGCTAGGCGCGCCGACACTCCGCCTGCGCGGCGACTATCTCGCCATTGTGACCCTGGGCTTTGGCGAGATCGTGCCGATCATATTCCACAACAACTCCGCGCTTGGCGGTGCCTTCGGCTTCACCGGCCTGGACCTCCCCGCCTTTGGGTCGTTCCAATTCGACCTGGTCGACCCCGT
Organism: Ktedonobacterales bacterium; assembly: GCA_036383155.1. Lineage (GTDB taxonomy): Bacteria > Chloroflexota > Ktedonobacteria > Ktedonobacterales > JADMIN01 > DASVOW01. The sequence continues at coordinate 151 of DASVOW010000731.1, read as the reverse complement.
CCCGTTCTACTACTTCATCGTGCTGCTCTGCGGGTTAGCGGTGCTGCTGGTGCTCGCGATCCGCAACTCGCGCTTTGGCCGCGCCTGGATCGCCATACGTGAGGATGAAACAGCGGCCGCGGCATCGGGTGTGAATCTGGTGCGCACGAAG
>DASVOW010000730.1:0-10488 GCA_036383155.1 Ktedonobacterales bacterium | reverse complement strand
GGCTTATTGGGGCATTGTGGTGGATGCGTCGCTGATCCCGGTGTTGCAGCCGACGGGTGACTCGACGATCTTTCAGGCGAGCACGTCGGCGGTGTTTGCTGTGCTGGGCATCTTCTTTGGACCACTTGTTGGGGCGCTGGGTGGCTTGATTCGCGATGGAACGCCGTTTGTGCTGACGCTGGTCGTGCATCCGGATATTGTGACGCATCACGACTTCCTGCGGTGGTTTGGGAATGAGGTGATGGACATTCTGGAGGATGTAGTGCTGGGCTGGGTGCCGGGTTTGGTGGCGGTGCGCACGCGGCGACTGAGCACGCTGGTCTTCGCCGCCGCGGTGACCACCTGGCTCTCACTGCCGCTGCGAACAGTGGGCGATCTGCTGATCAATGGGCAGGCAGGCCAGATCTGGAGCGCACTTACTACGCAGGTTGGCGACTGGAATCAGCCCGCGGATCCCGCGCTGACGGTGTATGCGCTGGTGACGGGCGCGATGGTGGCGCTGGGGCTGGCGTGGTGGACGAGCCGCCCACGGCTGTCGCTGCTGATCGGGGTGGCGTATTGTGCGGGGGCGGCGGCGCTGATTGCGCTGGGGGCGCATGCGTGATCGATAACTAAACCGATGTGCAGGTTTTAGGAGACGCAATCCAGGACAGCCAACTCCTTTCCGGCGGTGACTGCGTGTCGTCCCACCAGCGTCTGATTGGCACCGTTTATGCGTAGACAATCCGCATGCTTTTCACCCGGCACCGGGAGCGGGTGGAAGCACACATACGGCCAGTACCGTCCGCAGATGGGCTGCAGATAGACTGTGTACGCGGATGTGCCGGACACCGCGACCAACAGCGCGACACCGGGAGGAGGGAGAGACGACTTATGGCTGCATCACTGTCAGGACACGGACCTACTCCGACGCTCATCACCCCTGGGTGCGACGCCCGTGGCTGTGGCGTCGGAGGCGACCAGTACACCATGGTACGCTGCCGCCGGTGTGGGGCATGGTTCTGTCCTGAGCACATCGCCGCCGAGGAGGGTGTGACGGTAATTCGTCCCGTCAGGCCCGCACTCAGCAGCCTCGCCTACTATCAGGGCATCTGCGTTGCCTGCCAGCAGGCTCGCCAGCAGTACTCTCACTGACCCCGGCCGGAGCGGCAGTCCGTCATGCTCGCGCTCTGTCCTACATCATACGTCATGCACCGAGATGACGGTATGCATTGCGATCAGAGAAGATGTGGAGGGCACTATGGCAACCACCATCCCCGATGATCCGTTCCCGTCCGGCAGGAGGCAGCGCGTCGCGACGGAGCGGGGGACGTCCACCACGAGCGCACGCCCGCATGTGTGGGAGTTCGTGCTACACCCGCTGAAGGTGCTGCGCTTCGTCTCGGCACTCGCACACGACCCGCGCGTTTCGCTGGTGCGCAAGGTGGTATACCTCCTCGTCGTGGGGGTGCTGCTGGTGGCCCTCTTGGTGCCCGAAGGCGTGGTTGCCACGCTCGTCGCTGGACTGCTTCCGCTGGTGGGGCCGCTCGTCGCGGTGCCTGCGGACGCCACCGTTGATTGGCTCTTCCTTGGTGCGACCGCCTATGCCCTGCTCGGCCTCTTCCCCGCCCAGATCGTGCGTGAGCATCATGCACGCATCTTCCATCCCACGCGTGGCAGGCAGTCCTAGTGCTGCCATCGAGGGGTGCTCAGGACCGCGACGAGCCTGCCACTGGGCAGCCTGGCGGACGATGTATGGGAGAGGTACGCGGAGGTGACGGGTCTGGTGGGGTCACATGAGAACGTATGGCCGCTGTGGCCGTGGTGAAGAGACCCAAGGCAACGCAGGACCACGGAGAGCAGGCAAGTGGCGCGCCGCGCTTTGTGGTACTCGTTAGTATAAACCTGGCCAGCCTCGCGCGTGTCGTGTTCGTCAATCTTGCACATCGGGTTTGTAGAGAGAGCCATCGCGGGGCGTGCTGGACATCTCCGCGATGGCTCTGTGCTGGATGGAATGGACGCAATTGGGCGCCTATTCGAAGTGCATGGCGTCTTTGAGCTTGTCGAAGAGGTTGTGGGCGCCGCGCTCGTTTTGCTGGCGCTCGATCTCGGCGAACTCGCGCAGGAGCTCTTTCTGCCGGGCGGTGAGCGACTGCGGTGTGACGACCTTGACGGTGATCATCTCGTCGCCACGGGCGGAGCTATGCACGACCGGCACGCCCTTGCCTTTGAGGCGGAAGGTGCGCCCACTCTGGGTGCCAGCTGGGATCTTGATCGCCTCTTTGCCGTCGAGTGTGGGGACTTCGACCTCGGAGCCGAGGGCGGCGTCGGCGTAGCTGATCGGCAAGTCGTAGAGGATGTCGGTGCCCTGGCGCTTGAAGTATTCGTGCGGCTTGACGGTGAGCGCGACGAACAGGTTGCCCGGCGTGCCGCCGCGTGGTGGGACTTCGCCCTCACCGGTGACACGGACGTTGATGCCGTCGTCTACTCCGGCGGGGATGTTGACGGTGACGCGGCGCACGTTGCGGATGCGGCCCTGGCCCTGGCAGCGATCGCAAGGTGTGGTGATGACGCGGCCCTCGCCACGGCAGCGGTCGCAGACCATGACGTTGACGAACTGGCCGAAGATCGACTGCTGGACGCGGCGAATCTCGCCGGTTCCCTGACAGGCGGTGCAGCGGGCGGTATTGGTGCCGGGCTGCGCGCCGTTGCCGTGACAGGTGGGGCAGGTCTCCCAGCGGGGGATCTCGATTTCCTTCTGGCAGCCGCGTACGGCTTCTTCGAAGGTGATGGTCAACTCGTAGCGGAGGTCGGCACCACGCTGCACGCCGCCACGACGGGCTGTGCCGGCGCCGCCCGCGGCGGCGTTGGCGAATATCTGCTCGAAGATGTCGCTGAAGCCGCCAAAGCCGAAGCCTTCGAATGGGTTGGCGCCCGCTCCAGCAGCGGCTCCATTGACGCCGGCATGGCCGAAGCGGTCATAGGCCTGGCGCTTCTGGGCATCGCCGAGCACCTCGTACGCTTCGTTGATTTCCTTGAACCGGTCCTCGGCGCCCTTTTCTCTATTGACATCTGGGTGATACTGGCGCGCGAGGCGGCGGAAGGATTTCTTGATCTCGTCTTCATTCGCTGTGCGTGCTACGCCCAGGATTTCGTAATAATCTCGCTTGGTGGCCATCAGCTTCCTCTTCGTTCAGACCCTTTTCCTGGCATGAGCTGCCCAGCGTCGTCGTACTTTGTTGTTGTACGCTGGCCAGGCGGCACGTGAGCCAGGGGAGCGCCTCATCCACTTCCGCGGTCCGCGGCCACCGGCCAAACGATCCGCTCGTGCCTTTACTATACCAAATCCACAAAAATGCTTGAAGGCTCATAGCCGAGATGCGTATGCAATCAAGCACGCACTGGCTATGAGCACGAATATATGTGATGGATGTATCCAGGTGCGGGCGGTTAAACCCGTGCCTGCCGTAGCTGGCGGTTAAACCCGCGCCTAAGGGCTCCGCTACGCTCCGCCGCAAAGCCCATCTTCATGGGCTGGGGTGAGGCGTAGCGGGTGCCCTTACACCACTGGTTTCGTTCCCCTAGACATGGGAGGGCTACATCTCTTTGAACTCGCCTTCGACGGTGTTGTCGTCGGCGGGGGCGCTGCCGGTAGGGCCGCTGCCGGTAGGGCCGCTGCCGTCGCCTTCGGTTTCGCCAGAAGCACCGCCCGCGCCGGCGGATGCGTAGAGCGCCTCGCCGATCTTGAGCATGGCCGTCTGAAGGGCGTCTTTCGCTGTGCGCATGCGCTCGACGTCGTCGGTGCCAAGGGCGGCGCGAACGTCGGCGATCTTGGACTCGACATCGCTCTTGATGTCAGCGGAGACCTTGTCGCCAACCTCGCGGAGGGTCTTCTCGGCCTGGTAGGCGGCGTTGTCGGCCTCGTTGCGGACCTCGATCTCGTCGCGGCGGCGGCGATCTTCTTCGGCGTGCGACTCGGCATCCTTCACCATGCGCTCGATCTGGTCTTTGTTGAGGCCGCTCGATGGCTGGATGGTGATGCGCTGCTCGCGTCCGGTGCCACGGTCGTGCGCCTTGACGTTGACGATGCCGTTGGCGTCGATGTCGAACGTGACCTCGATCTGCGGGATGCCGCGCGGGGCGGGTGGAATGCCATCGAGGATGAAGTTGCCGAGCATGCGGTTGTCACGCGCCATCTCGCGCTCGCCCTGGTAGACCTTGATCTCGACGCTGGTCTGGCCATCGCTAGCGGTGGAGAAGACCTGGCTCTTTTGCGTCGGGATGGTGGTGTTGCGCTCGATGAGCTTGGTCATCACGCCGCCGAGGGTCTCAATGCCGAGCGAGAGCGGGGTGACGTCGAGCAGGAGCACGTCGCGCACCTCGCCGGTGAGCACGCCGGCCTGGATGGCGGCACCGATGGCGACCACCTCATCGGGGTTGACGCCCTTGTTTGGCTCTTTGTCGAAGGCACGCTTGACGAGGTTCTGCACGGCGGGCATGCGGGTCATGCCGCCGACCAGCACCACCTCATCGACCTGATTGGGGCGGACGCCAGCATCTTCGAGGGCGCGAAGGACGGGCGTGCGGGACTTCTCGACGAGGTCATCGACGAGCTGCTCCAGCTTGGCGCGGGTCAGCGTCACCGTGAGATGCTTCGGGCCGCTCTGGTCCGCCGTGATGAAGGGGAGGTTGATCTCCGTCTGCATCGAGGAAGAGAGCTCTTTCTTCGCCTTCTCTGCGGCTTCCTTCAGGCGCTGGAGGGCCATCTTGTCGGAGCGGAGGTCGATGCCCTGCTCCTTCTTGAACTCGTCGGCGAGCCAGTTGATGATGCGCTGGTCGAAGTCGTCGCCGCCGAGGTGTGTGTCGCCGTTGGTGGCCTTGACCTCGAAGACGCCCTCACCTAGCTCAAGGATCGAGATGTCGAACGTGCCGCCGCCGAGGTCGTAGACGGCGATGCGCTCGTCCTTCTTTTTGTCGAGACCGTAGGCCAGCGATGCGGCGGTCGGCTCGTTGATGATGCGCTTGACATCGATACCGGCGATGCGGCCCGCGTCCTTGGTGGCCTGGCGCTGGGCATCGTTGAAGTAGGCCGGCACGGTGATGACGGCTTCCGACACCTTCTCGCCCAGGTAGGCTTCTGCGTCGGCTCTGAGCTTCTGCAGGATCATTGCGCTGATCTCGGGCGGAGAATACTGCTTGCCGCCGGCCTCTACCCAGGCGTCGCCATTGGGGGCGCGCACCACCTTGTAGGGGACGAGGCGCTTGTCGCGGTCAACCTCGGGGTCGTCGTACTTGCGACCCATGAAGCGCTTGATCGAGAAGACGGTATTTTCAGAGTTTGTGATGGCCTGGCGCTTGGCGACCTCGCCGACGAGGCGCTCGCCGCTCTTGGTGAAAGCGACGACGGACGGCGTGGTGCGGCTACCTTCGGCGTTTGGGATGACGACGGGCTCGCCGCCTTCCATGACCGCTACGCAGCTATTGGTTGTGCCAAGGTCGATACCAATGACTTTGCCCACTCGGGAGCCTCCTCATACACATGAATCGGTCTGAATTGCTATCTATGCTTCGAGAGAATGGAAACGGTCTGGTAGTGCCACCACCTCGGGCGGTGACAGGTTCGATGTATTACGCGCCTGGCGCCTCCCCTCCATCGGCGGCGGGCGCCGTGGCGGCTCCAGCCTCGCTTGCAGTCTGCCCCGCGTTGGGAGTGCGCGCAATTTGCACGAGGGCGGGACGCAGGAGCAGTCCCTTTGCCTCGTAGCCGCGCTGGACTACGACGGCGATGTGTCCCTCTGGATGTTCGGCGGTCTCCACCTCGCCAATGGATTCGTGGCGCAGGGGGTCGAACGCCTGCCCTGGCTCCGCCGCAACCGGCTGGATGCCGTGAGCGGCAAGCGCGTTATGGAACTGCAGGTGGACGAGGGCGATGCCATCGATCCACGAGAAGCCGCGCAATGTTGGCGGGAGCGTGGCGAAGGCGCGCTCGAAGCTATCGAGCGCGGGCAGCAGGGTGGCGACAACGCTCCCGGCGATCTGCACCTCGCGCTGCTCTTGCTCTTGCTGGGAGCGGCGCTTGAAGTTGGCGAAGTCGGCCTGGGCGCGCTGCCAGCGGTTCATATAATCCGTGGCGGCTTCGCGCTCGTGGGCGACCTGGCTCTCCAACTCGGCGAGCCTGGCTTCCAGCTCGGCTATGCGGCTGTCGGGCTCGCTCCCAGGAGGTGCCTGGGCTGCGGTGGGCTCAGGCGCCGCCTGCGCTTCGGGCTGGCCGTCGTCATTGGTGGGCGAGGCTTCGGTAGTGTACGTTGTCTGCTCGTCCTCGATCATGCGTCCCTCACGCGAAAGTATTGGACTATGAGCCATACATATCAGAAAGCAGGTCGTTGAGCATTTGCGTCATGTAGCGCACGACCGCGATGGCGCGGCCATACTGCATGCGCGTCGGCCCGACGATGCCCAGCAGGCCGCCGACCTGTCCTTCGACGCCGTAGCGCGAGAGCACGATGCTCATGTCGCGCAGGTCATCGGACGGGTTTTCGGAGCCGATGATCACCTGGACGCCCTCAGCCGCCATGACCTGCGGCGCAATCGCCGGAAGGAAGCGGCTGTGCTCCAGCACCTCGACCACCTTGCGGATGCGCTCGGGGTCGGCGTGAGTGAACTCGTCGCGCTGGAGGAGCTGGGTGATGCCATCGTGGTAGAAGGCATCGGGCGAGAAGACATCCAGATGGGAGAGCATACGCGCCAGTGATTCCAGCACGAGAAGCTCGTTGGGTGAGATGCTTTCGGTTTCCACCTCGGCGCACTGACTCACGAATTGCGCGTCGGCGCCGTGGAAGCGCTCGTTGAAGCGCTGGGCCAGGCGGCTTAGCTCCTCCTGGGTAGTCGGCGTGTCGAGCAGCAGGCGCTCCTGGCGCACGGCGCCATCCTCCAGGACAAGCACGAGTAGGGCCACCGCGTCGTAGAGCGCGAGCAGCTCGAAGTGCTTGATGCGGGCCTGGGAGCCACGCGGGGGCGTGATGATGGCGGCGCTTTGCAGTGCCTGCGCCATGATGCTGGCGGTGAGACGCACCCATTCATCGAGCTGGTGCTGCACCTGATAGAATTGGTGGCGGATGAGGCGCTGTTCTTGCGGGGCAAGCTGCGACTCACCCATCAGCCGCTCGACGAAGTAGCGATAGCCGAGGTCGGTTGGCATGCGCCCGGCAGAGATGTGGGGCTGATAGATCAGCCCTTCCTCTTCCAAGGCGACAAGCTCATTGCGCACGGTGGCGGAGGCGTAGCCGGGTCCATGGATGCAGGCGAGCTGGTCGGAGATCTGCTTAGAGGCAACAGGCTCGGCGGTGCGGATGTATTCATCCACCAACGCCCGCAGGATCACCTCCTTGCGCGGACTCAAGCGGCGCTCGGCCGACATCGCCAACCCCCACGAACCAACCTACAACGTCTATCACCGCCGCGTAGCACTGCGGCGACGCGACCGTTAGCACTCTCGTGTTTCGACTGCTAACACACCTACGATAGCATTCGCCAGCAGTCGTGTCAAGGGAGTGCTACGGATGCTACACCAGTGTGTACGTCGGTGGTCGGGGGTGTGTTGCAGAGAGGTGGGGTAGCCAAAGATAGTGCCGATGGTTGGGAGCCGGCGGTTAAAACTTCGCCTGCGGGCGCCTGCGGGCGCCACGAAGTCCGCCTGCGCGGACTGAGGTCGGGCGAGTGTGTATTGGTATTTGACAGGTGCATGTACGAGAGTAATGTTCCAACGAGAGTATAGACCATGATTGGGAGATTGTCTGCGTTTTTTCTCGTTTGTTTTTCGTCAAAAGTTCGTTTTTGAGTCGCGCGAGGCAGGCGATGATGCGTGGGAGGGTGGTTGAATTTAGAGGTGGGCGGGTGGGTGGAGTGATCATGCTTGGATGAGTGCCTGGCGCTTGCGTTGCAGGAAATCGCGCTCAGTGGCGTTCTCGGTGCGGGAGATGGCAGCCTCGTAGGCACGTGCGGCTTCGGCGTTGCGGCCCAAGCGCCGTAGCAGGTCGGCGCGGATGGCGTGGAACAGGTGGTAGCCGCCGAGATCGAGGCTGTCGACGAGAGCGAGCGCGGCCGCGGGTCCCTCGACCTCGGCCACGGCGACGGCGCGGTTCAGGGCGACGACCGGGGTTGGACGGAGGGACATGAGCTGATCGTAGAGTTGCAGGATCTGGACCCAGTCGGTGGCGGCGGCGGTCGGCGCGTCGCTGTGGACGGCGTTGATCGCTGCCTGGATCTGGTACGGGCCGGGTTGGTTGCGCCGGAGGCACTGGCGGACGATGGCCTGGCCTTCGGCGATGAGGTTGTGATCCCAGCGGCTGCGGTCCTGGTCGGCCAGCAGCACGAGGTCGCCGTCGGGGGAGGTGCGAGTGGCACGACGCGACTCGGCGAGCAGCATGAGCGCGAGCAGTCCCATGACTTCGGATTCGTCGGGCATGAGCTCGGCCAGCAGGCGTCCGAGGCGGATGGCCTCTGCGCAGAGGTTTTCGCGGACAAGCTGGTCGCCCGAGCTAGCAGTGTAGCCCTCGTTGAAGATGAGATACACGACGGCGAGCACGGCTCGCAGCCGGTCCGGAAGGTCGGCCTCACTCGGGATTCGGTAGGGGATCCTGGCGTCGCGAATCTTGCCCTTGGCACGGACCAGCCGCTGGGCCATGGTAGGCTCGGGAACGAGGAAGGCGCGCGCGATTTCGGCGGTGGTGAGCCCCCCAAGGAGACGGAGCGTCAGCGCGACCTGGACGCTGGTGGCCAGGGCGGGGTGACAGCAGGTGAAGATCAGGCGTAGCCGGTCGTCGCGCACAGCTTCCTCCTTGGCGGCCTCGTCGCGGGCATGTAGCAGGGCGGCCTGGGCGTGCCGGTCCTCGCGGGATGCCTCCCGCCGGAGATGGTCAATTGCGCGGTTGCGGGCGGTGGTGATAATCCATCCGGCAGGGCTCGGCGGGAGTCCGGTGGAGGGCCAGCGTTGGACGGCGGCGGTGAAGGCATCCTGGACGGCCTCCTCGGCGATGTCGATGTCGCCGAAGACGCGAACGAGAACGGCAACGGCGCGGCCGTACTCTGCTCGGAATATCCGGGCGATCTCGTCGCTTGCCGGGGCAGGCGGGGTAGACGGGCCAGGCATCGCTACTCGACCTCGCCCTGGAACGGGCGCACCTCGATGGGAAGGGTGGTGGCTCGCGCGAGCTTGCGGCCCCACGCAAGCGCGGCGTCGAGGTCGGGCGCTTTGATGATGGTGAACCCGCCAATGTGCTCTTTGCCCTCGGCGAAGGGGCCGTCGGTCATGAGCAGGTCGCCGTCGTGGTGGCGCACTACGGTGGCGGTGCTTGGAGTGTGGAGTCCTCCGGCGAAGACCCATGCGCCGGCAGTCTTGAGCTCCTGGTTCAAGATGTCGAGGTCTCGCCTCACTTTCTCCAGAAACTCGGGCGGCGGAAGAGGGCCATCGGGCTGATAGACGCTGAGCAGGTATTGCTTCATGTGGCATTGCTCCTAGGTGGGCTTCAACTGGTCGAGAAACGCATGGTGGCGAGCGCTGGGTGGAGCGAGCGCCGGACGACGAGCCATATCTAGTGGGTATTATCCGCTGTCTTGCCGGCTGGCCGGTACGTCGCGATGATGACGCCGGTGGTTGAGATCGTGGTGTTGATGAGCTGGAGATCAGCATATGGGCCGCCGTCGGGAAAGAGGCGGCGGCCCGAGCCCAGCACCAGTGGGTGGATCGAGAGCAGGTACTCGTCGATGAGATTGTGTCGCATGAGCGTCTGGATGAGCGCGCCGCTGCCGAGGATCACGATGTCTTTGCCCGGCTGCTGTTTGAGCGCAGCCACGGCCTCAGCGGCATCGCCTTTGAGGAGCGTGGAGTTGCTCCATGGGAGTGGCTCCTGGAGCGTCGTGGAGACGACGTATTTCTGGGAGTTGTTGAGCACAGGGGTGTAGGGGTTGTCTTTGCGGTTGGGCCAGACGGAGTAGAGGTCCTCGTAGGTGCGTCGCCCGAAGAGCAGCGCACCACCCTGGTACATGCCCGAGCCCATCACGCTGGCCATGACGGCATCGCTGTAGGGCACCGCCCAGCCGCCGTACTTGAAGTCGCCACGGAGATCTTCGTCGGGGCGGGCCGGCGCCTGCATCACGCCGTCGAGTGTGACGCCATTGACGACAGTAATTTTGCGCATTGATGTTCCTCCCGGTGGCCGAGCAGCCGAGTGTTGCTGTTCGTATTCCATGAACTGTGTGTGGTGATGGTTCATGGGGTCGTGATAATAGAGCCTGACCGTCGCCGTGCTGGGGTCTTTCGCTCTTTCACCATCTATACGAATGGATTTTCGGCGGATCGACAGGGGAGACGGGGAAAATGATCGATCTTTCCTTATAGCGGTGAGGTGAATCTAATTCCATATGGGTGGCGGCTGATGCGGACTCTTGCTCGGAGGCTGCCTATCTGCTATCGTGAGTGACATGAATGCAAGACGCCGCGAGAGTGTAAGC
>DASVOW010000729.1:0-5115 GCA_036383155.1 Ktedonobacterales bacterium | reverse complement strand
GCCCGCCGCTGCGGTTGCTGGTGGCGCAGATGATGTGGAGCCGGTGGCGCTGAGCCAGATGCGCAAGACGATTGCGCGGCGGCTGCAGCAGAGCATGCAGACGATACCACACTTCTACGTCACGATGGTCATCGACACGACGCGCCTGGGCGAGATGCGCGAGTCGCTCAACGAGTATGCCGCCGGGCTGCCGCAGCCGATCAAGGTCAGCTTCAACGATCTGGTCGTCAAAGCGGTGGCGATGTCGCTGACGCGTATGCCTGAGGTGAATGTCTCCTTCGATGGGGAGCAGTTGCTCCTCAAGAAGCACGTCAACATCGGCGTGGCGGTGGCGCTGGAGCAAGGGCTGATCGTGCCGGTGGTGCAAGACGCCGACAAGCGCAGTGTGCTCGATATCGCGCAGGAGACGCGGCGGCTGACCGAGGCTGCACGCATGGGCAAGCTCAAGCCGGAGGAGTTCCAGGGCGGCACGTTCTCAGTGAGCAACCTGGGCATGTTCGGCGTAGATGAGTTTACGGCGATCATCAATCCGCCGGAGTCCGCGATCCTGGCGGTGGGGGCTATCGTGCCGACGCCGGTGGTGCGCAACGGTCAGGTGGTCGTGCGCGATCTGATGAAGGTCACGCTCTCGGTCGATCATCGGGCGCTGGATGGCGCGGTGGCGGCGCGCTTCCTCCAGGAGCTGAAGCGCCTGCTGGAGCAGCCGATGGCGATGCTGGTGTAGCATTCGCCCGATTACAACTCGATAACAACGTTCAGGTGGCTGGTATCCGTTGGGGTGCCAGCCACTTGTTTTTTGGGTGTAGCCAATTGCGCACCTATAACGTGTTGAAAGCAGGGGAAGGAAATTGCGCAGGGGTATGCGATGCACCTGCGAGATGTCTGGTCTCCCTGGGGATCGCATGTATGGGAGGTAAGCGATGTTGAGCATACATCCGAGCAGGCATCTCGTACTCCACGGTCTGCTACTGACCTGCGTGATCCTGCTGGCGAGTTGTGGACGAAGCGCGCAGGGAAACGCGACGGCGGCGCCACGTGCATCGAAAAGCCCATCCGCGATAGTGACATCATCGCCGACACACGATCCTGCTACGGTCACTCGCTGCGACCAGTTCGATGACTTTGCCGCAGCACGCTTCACGACACTGTATTACCTCGATTTTCCTGACGATGGTGTGGCAACAGCGACAATCACTTCGCCATCTACGAGCGCCCTGGAAGTGGTAGATTATCATGCCTGCATGTCGGTGGATCGTGCCAAAGCCGCCACACTCTCGCCGGCACAGCTTGTGCTCGATACGTTGCGCGCGGGTCCACGCGGATGGAAGTCGCTGGAGGTATTCCCTTTTGATGGAGGTACGCCGCGCGTGTGCGCGATCCAGCAGATGTGTCTGGCACAGTATCCAGACCCTTATGCACAGTCTCCAGAATATTACCTCTTACTTGAGCAAGCGCGCGTCTATAACGCACGTCTAGCGACATTCCGCCTGCGCTTGGCTGGACCGCCCCCGTTAGTGCGGTGCGACCCGATCCTCTTTCCAATTCATACCTATCCAACCGCTATCAATCCTCAATATGGGGCACAGATTCCGTTGCCTCCGGTAACGCAGGTCAGCACAGGGCAAGGAACTTCTGAAGGCATTACAACCTATCTGTGCAGCGCAGGCAGCGCGCAATCGGTCGCCGATTTCATGCAGCATAATCTGCCGTCGTATGGATGGAAGCCGGTGACGATACAAGGCGTGCAACTGTGGAAGACGACGTCGGGAACGCCGACACTGACGATTCGCATCTATCCGATCACTGACCCACTACGGTGGAGCATCCTGGAATATTTCCCAGGTATGAACGTGTAGGTGGGTCTGCGCCTAGAAGAATCCACGGGTGAACGGCTCAAAGTGGGGCAGCGTACCTAACTCGACGCCCAGTGCGCGGACGAGGAGGGGCAGAGCTTCGGCGTTATCTTCGTCAGTATCCTGGGCACGCGCGTGGATGACACCATCCTGGCAGACGTAGCCCTCACACAGGCATGTTCCGCCGAAACACTCGGCATGCAGGAAGACGAAGCATATTGTGGGATACTGGCGACTCCACTCGACCAATTCCTGCTCGATGGCCCATGCTAGCTCTTCAGCTTGCTCATACTCTTCTTCGGTGCTTCCTCCGTAGGTGAGGATATGGTCATTCACGGCGACGCCAATGCCAGGAAATGGGGTGGTGATGAGGCGACCCCGACAGCCGGGCCACCTGCGGAGGGCAGCCTGAAGTATCGGAGTGTCGGCGCGGGCGAAGAATCCGGCGAAAACGTATCCCATGGTATGTACTGTACTCCTTGCGCATTGCTACATCAGTAGACATGCTTCGTTCACAGGTTACCACCTTGCGATGTATTGCTGTGAGGGGCGACAGTGATGAAGCGCACACACTGTTTATCGCTCGCCCGGCGTTCCGTGACCGTATGGTATCATGCCTGTATCATGTGCGAACGCTGCACCACACAGAAAGGCTAGGCGATACAATGGTTGTCGACCGCCTGCGCGCCGTGATTGCCGCTGCTGAAAAATTGCCGGAAAACGAGCAAGAGCAACTCGCGGCTCTTTGGGAAGAGACGTTGCTTGATAACACGCGCTGGCATAAACTCTTTCAACAGCCTGGCTCACAAGCATTCTTCGCGCAATTACGCGCCGAAGCCGCAGAAGCTGAACAAAACAACACGGTGGAAGATAGTCCCGATGAGGACTGGGCGTGAAGTCCAAGACGACGCCTGCCTTTCGGCGGGCCTATCGAAAACTTCCCAAGGATGTACGAATAGAGGCGAAAAAAGCCTATAAACAATGGAAAGCTAATCCATTTCATCCCAGCCTGAACTTCGAGTTAATCGGTGCAGAGCCGCCACCGCCCTTGTGGTCGGTCCGCATCACGCTCCACTATCGCGCACTGGGGATTAGACAAGGCGATACTGTGACGTGGGTCTGGATTGGCGATCACCGTGAGTACGAAAAACGCATCTAGTTATGCCATCGTATGGACAAAAACAGCGACCGGCACTGAGTAGAGTGCCGGTCGCTGCTTCTCGCTGAATGAGAAATAGCTATTGTTTTTCGACCTGGAGGAAGTCGAGTTGGACGGGTGTCTCGCGCCCGAAGAAGGAGACGAGCACGGTGACTTTGTTGCGTTCGGGATGGATCTCGCTGACGGTGCCGATGAACTCGGCGAAGGGGCCGTCGATGACTTTGACGGTCTGGCCGACAGAGTATTGGATCTTGGTCTTTGGCTTGACTTCCTCGCCCTTGGCCGGCGTCTTGAGGATGTAGCGCAGCTCGCTCTCGGTGAGTGGCACCGGCTCGGTGCTCGTGCCGCCGACGAAGCCCGTCACGCCTGGTGTGTTGCGCACGACGTGCCAGGTGTTATCGTCGAGCACCATGTCGACGAGCACGTAGCCGGGATAGACTTTGCGCGTGACCGTGCGGCGCTGGCCGCCTTTGATCTCGATCTCTTCTTCGGTCGGCACGACGACGCGGAAAATCTTGTCCTTGACGTTCATCGAGACGATGCGCGCCTCAAGGTGGGTCTTCACCTTGTTCTCGTAGCCGGAATAGGTGTGGATCGCGTACCAGTGGCGGTTCGGAATCGGCTGTTCGGCGGCAGCGGCCGCCAGTGGCGACTCCGCCTGTGTATCTTCATGCTCCTGCGTATCCATGGTCGTGTACCCCCACCTGTTTTGTATCACAAAGAGAGGCAGCCCCGCCTGGGGCTGCCAGTGACGAGAGGTGCGATCGCCGCAACTGGCGGCCCGTTCCTAGTGTGCCAGCGTAGTGAGCCAGGCGAGCGCACGAGTAAGGCCGATGTCGGCGACACCGAGCACGATGGCTACCAGCGCAGACATCGCAATGACGACAATCGTCATATTGCGGGCATCTGTCGGCGTCGGCCACGTCACCTTGCGCATCTCAAGGTACGACTCCGCAAAGTAGCGGGTGAACCAGTGGGACAGCAGATAGCCCATCACGCCGCCGGTCTCGACCTCTTCGGTTCGTGCCCGGTGCGCGACAGCGCGATTAGAGTCGACGGCGAGCTCGCCGCCAGCCTCAAACTCCTGCTCGTCGGAGGCATCATCCGGCACGACGTTCTCGTCGGACACCAGTGTGTCTTCGTCGCGCAGATCGTCGTTGACAGCAGCATTCGCTGCGTCGGACCTTGCGGCGGCGGAGCGCGCACGGGTCGAATGACCCTTATCCTTACTGATCGTCTTTGCCACTGAGCTTCTCCTATGCAGGGATAACAGGCGTCGCCTCGTTACGACCGGTATCCAACAGGACCAGCCGGGACACTCTCGCTACATACGCTTGACGAACGGACCACCACTACAGCCCGGGTCATAGCATCACACGTATACCGTCAACCCTTCGGGCGTATTACTTCGTCTCGCGGTGCTCACGGTGCTCGCGGCAACGCGGGCAATACTTGCGAAACGTCAGACGCTCGGGATCGTTCTTCTTGTTCTTCTGTGTCACGTAATTGCGCGACTTGCAGTCAACACATGCAAGCGTCACAATGATACGATTTTCTTTGCCTTTGGCGGCCATTGCCTGTATCCTCCAACGGTTCTGAGGCGAGACAGATCCTCGCACGGTGCTACACGATGACGACGAGGGGTCGTCACAGCCGATAGCAACAGGCTCGGGCGCCCAACCTCCATGTTATTGTATACCAAGTCCTACACGCTGTCTAGCATGCGGAACCATCAGTACACTAGTTGTGAATTGTTGCGGTGTGATACCGGTTTCGCGCGCATCTGTGCATGCTGGAGACACTCTCGAGCAGTACCGCACTCGTGGTTATAACTAGAGACGATTGTGTTCTACAGCAAGACACGCTCCCAGCCTCACATGAGGCCAGGAGCGCGCGTAATGGGCATATTGGCTCAGGAACGCGCCCCTTACGAGGGGCATGCCTCTGAGCACTGGCGCGAGCTAGATATCGACCTTGGTGACGGCACCAGAGCCGACCGTGCGCCCCCCCTCACGGATGGCAAAACGGCTGCCCTGCTCCAAGGCCACCGGCGTGTGCAACTCGACCGTGATGGTGATGTTGTCCCCCGGCATGATCATCTCC
>DASVOW010000728.1:0-3017 GCA_036383155.1 Ktedonobacterales bacterium | reverse complement strand
GTAGCTCCACAGTAAAGACGTTGCCGTTCGTGCCGGTCAACCCGACGAAGATCGGCATAGCGGTCGTGGTCACGGTAGCACTGTTGGGGTTGGCGTAGAAGCGCGCATGGTAGACGGTTTCAGCGGCAGGCGAGTTGTTCTGCACGTAGCCGGAGTTGCCTCCACTCGAGAGGAGAGCTGACGAGGGCCTTCGGCATCGCAGGCCTCACACGCTGCTGGCTGAGCAGACAAGCTAGATAGGCTGCACTAAGGGTGGAGCTACAAGTGACACCAGAGTGATCCCACTGTGCCTCACATGGCTCACCAGAAACAAATGGGGGCTATCCTGGCGCACCCTGGAGTGATCGAGCCTCGCTCTGCACTACACAACACGCCACAATGAGATGTTGCACCACAATTTGCCATCATGATGTCAAGATGATGTGTCGCTAATCCTATTTCGCCGCACAAATAGAGAATTACGTGCTCAAGCAGCGGCCCGTCTACTGACAATCACCTACTGCTTTCTACAATGTATGGACCTCTCAGTCAGTACCTCTGTAACGGTATTATATACCGCCTGCCGGTCACGTGAATGGTACGTATTGTTGAAGATGTGATTGCGATTGGGTATGTGCCCAGGAGCCTCAGCCCTCTCAGAAGCCGTCTGATTGCCTGACGTTGGCGTGCCAGCCGTTTGGGTTGGAGCACATAGCCTTTGCGTCGCCGCGCGTCACGTTCGGTCCGCGCCCCAACAGCCACGGCGTTTCCGATGGAAGCCGTCCAAAGCAAAGGGAGGGGTGGCGCCGAGGTCATGGTGCATGGCGCCGTGGGTAGAACACAACTGCTCCACGAGAAAGCTACCCTTTTCTGCGACGGGTGGGGTCACTGCTCATCGCTGGCATAGTCTGAGACCATCCCCACAACCCAGCCCGAGGCGTGACGCTGCGACCGCGCAGGTGAGCTACACTCGCGATCGACGGATGCACACAGACTCCACGACGAGATGCCTGCACTCCTCGCTGGTCCTGCGAGGTGGGGAACAGAGTTGCACAGCCAGGCCAAAGCTTACCTTCATGGGTACCGAGCAGCAGGCTATCGAGGTAGCCGGGCGTGTTTGGGGTGAAAGCCCACGAGCCCGATGGGAGTTGCGAGCCAGGAGTGGCCAGTCCGGAGGGAGCAAAGAGGGTAACTGCATGGGAGACGTTCTCGTCCAACTGGTCCCCCTCGTGATCGGCAGCCTCATGATGCCTACCTGGATTCTACTCGTCCTCTTCATGCTCAGGACCACGCATGGGCTGGCCAATGCCATCGCATTCGTGGGTAGCATCACCCTGGTACGACTAACACAAGGTGTCCTCTTCGGCACGATTCTTACCGCGTACGACGTGCACTACGGGACGCAGGCACTCAGGACGATTGTCTCGGCGCTGCTATTGGTGACCGGCATCGTGATGTGGGTGACGGGGTTGAGGCAGGTGTGGCGCCAAGACGATCGAGCCAGCCTGTCGTCTCGCTTACCAGACATGCTCAGTGCACTTACACCACTTCGGGCGCTGGGTCTGGGAGTGCTACTCGTCGTGACATCGTCGCGCGCCTGGATCTTCACGCTGACGGCGCTCGGCGTCATCGATCGAGCAGCACTCTCCCTGACACAGAGCGTTGTGGCCTTTCTGCTCTACGTGCTGGGAGCGCAATTGATGCTTGTGGCACCCATCATCGTCTCCGTACAGTCGTCGAGATGGTTGGATACCGTGGCTAACTGGCTCGTTGAGCATAGCCGCCTGATCGTTGTCTTCGCCTCCTTCGTCGTCGGCAGCTTCTTCGTGTGGAGTGGCCTTTCCGGGCTCATCCGGTAAGTGGCCAGGTATCAGTGCCCGTCATGCTCACATAGTGAAGGTAGCTCCAACCTTTGGTGAAATGCTGCACCGAGACAATACGTCGGCAGTTCTCGGACGGAGCTGCCAAACGGTCACAACGGGCCTTCGCCCAAGCGTCCCCGAGGACAAGGGCAACACCTCTGGAACATGGTAATGCCTATCCCTGGGCATAGGCATTGAGGCGTAGCTATTATTACCTGCGAACTAGCCCAGAGGGTGATGCAGCGACAACAGCCAACACGATATGGTTGGAAGCGGAGGAAACGCTGACGCGGCAACATGTGTCACCTGATCCAACCAGTTGCGAGCGCCCCCACAGCACATGTCTCGACTCCATTGCACCCACAAACACTGATGAGCGCGCGACACACGGTTCAAGGAGGATTCAAGTGACACCCGCAAGCCCAGGAGGCATAGGAAAGGAGAACGTCCCATGAGTGATCTGGTTGCCATTACCTACCCAGACATCAACCAAGCAGGAGTCGTGCTCAACACACTGAAGCGCTTGGTGACAGAGCATGTGCTCGAGATGGATGACGCGGTCTACGTCACCAAGGATGCCAGTGGCGAAGTGGAGCTGCATCAGATGATTAACCTGCCTGGCGCGGGAGCGGCAAGCGGCATCCGCTCGTCAGTGTAGCCGCCGGCTTCGCGGGAGTAGGCGGCGCCTTCGCCGTCAACCTGATCATCCAGCCGACGGATGCGATGCTCACCGAGATTACCAACGAGGCAATCACGCAAACCAGTGGCCATCCCATCACCGTCCTCCATAACTACTACTTCGGCGCCGTCTCGTTGCTGGTGCTGTGTCTGGTCGCGACGGTGATCACCGAACGTATGATCGAGCCGCGCCTCGGTGCCTACCATGCCCCTGCGATGGCGCCCGTCGAGGGCAGAGCGGGGGGGCACGCCATCCAAGAGAACGCGCCACCCGCATCACCCGCGTCGCCCTCGACTGCCTCGGCCTCAGCGGCGGAGGCGCGGGGCTTGCGCTTGGCGCTCGTCGGCTTCCTGGGGGTGTTCGCGGTGGTGTTGCTTGCGACGCTGCCCCCTGGCGCGCCGCTGCGCGACCCAGCGACCGGCGCGTTCTCGGCGCCACGCCGTTTATGGATAGCTTGCTGTTCACTATCATGCTCTGCTTCTTGGCAGCGGGGATCT
>DASVOW010000727.1:0-3199 GCA_036383155.1 Ktedonobacterales bacterium | reverse complement strand
TGAATGAGGGCTGCATTCGCTGGGCTGATTCCTGGTTCGGCCATCGTAGGTTCCGCTTTCTGAAGTAGTTCTCTCATTGGGTACGACTGGGCCGTGCCGGACTCTCCTCGCTGCTGCAGGAGAACTCTCCAGTATTATCTGAACGAGGCCCACTTCGAGCCGACGTAGAGGGCGAAGAAGGCTGCGAGGAGCGTGCCGACGAGAATGGCAGCGGTTTGTTCGAACGACGTGAGGGGATAGACGCCCGTCACGACCAGCGCCACCCGCCCAACGATGTCGGCACCAAGTAGCAGAATGGCCAGTGCCGCCGCCCACTTTCTCATCGTCAGAATGAGCGCACCACCAACGACATAGAAGATGCCGATCGCGGCCGCCGCGACGGTGGAGAAGGTGCGGTAGGAGGTGGTAAGGCCGAAGAAGTTGTGCGTAAAGCCGGTTACCACCTCCGAGAGCCCAAAGAGGATCATGAGCACGGCGACGATGGTCAGGCCGCGCGGGCGAGGGCTGCGTTTCGCCGGCGTAGAGGCCGGAGACGATATGTTCACCGGTTTCTCCTTTCTGTGATACGATACGTATCGTATCGTTATTAAGTGAGACGATACCACAGGATCGGCTGGGGTGCAATAGGGGAACTACAGCAGCATATTGATGATGCGGTGGTGGATCTGCTGATTATGTTGGTGGCTTGCTACTGTGGCTGGGGTGACTCGGGAGATGGTTGGACCGAGGCGATGTAGCGGTCGTAGAGCTCGGACTTGACGACTTTGCCCATGGCATTGCGCGGGAGGGATTCCGCGAAGACGACTGATTTGGGAATCTTGTAGCGGGCGAGGCGAGCGCCGCAGAAGGTGAGAATGTCCGCTTCGGTGAGGGAGGCGTGGGGACGGGGGACGACCACGGCAAGGCCGACTTCGCCCCATTTGGGGTCGGGGCGGCCGATGACGGCTGCTTCGGCGATGCCCTCATGGGCTGCAAGGACGCCTTCGATCTCGGCGGGGTAGATGTTTTCGCCGCCGGAGATGAACATGTCTTTCTTGCGGCCGACGATGTAGTAGTAGCCTTCTTCGTCCTGCCGGGCGAGGTCGCCGGTGTGCCACCAGCCGCCGTGGCGTGCGTCGGCGGTGGCTTCGGGGCGGCGCCAGTAGCCGGAGCAGACGTGTGGGCCGGAGAGCACCAATTCGCCGACTATGCCGTTCGGGACGGGGTGATCGTGGTCGTCAACGATGCGCGCCTGTGAGTGGAATACGGGGCGGCCGACGGAGCCTGCCTTGCGCAGGGCGTCCTCCGGGGCGAGGCTGAAACAGTTGACGCCCACTTCTGTTAGGCCGTAGCCCTGGCGGAATTGGAGGCCGCGAGTGGCGTAGCCCTCGATGATGGGGAGCGGGCAGGAGGAGCCGCCAGTGATGCAGAAACGCACGGTGGAGAGGTTGGCGGTGGCGAATTCGGGAGCTTCCATCAGCATCTGGAAGACGGTGGGCACGGCGAAGACGAGGGTGCAGCGCTCGGCTTCGATGGCGTGGAGGACGGCGGCTGGACTGGTATCACGCAGGAGGACGACGGTGCCGCCGAGATGGTAGAGCGGCGTGGTGAGGACGTTGAGCCCGCCGGCGTGGAAGAATGGCGCGAAGGTGGGGGCGATGTCGTTCTCGCGCAGGCCCCATGAGATCTGGGTGTTGATGGCGTTCCAGGTGAGCATGCGATGGGAGAGCATGGCGCCTTTGGGTACGCCGGTGGTGCCGGAGGTGTAGAGGATGAGGACGATTTCTTCGCCATCCGCGGTGACGAACGGGCGGGCACGCGAGGCGAGGGCGGCATCGGCGCCGGGAAAGGCACGCATGTCGAGCAGTGGAGGCGCTCCGCGCACGCCCGACGCGGCGAACGCAAGGGCGCGGTGCTTCTCATCGTGGAGGAGCAGCGCAGGCTCGCAATCGGCGAGGATGGTTCCTAATTCATGGAGGGTGAGCCGCCAGTTGAGGGGGACGAGCGTGGCACCGAGCAGCGCGCAGGCAAAAAGGGCGTCGAGGTATTCGGGGCAGTTGAGCGCGAGGACGGCTACGCGGTCGCCGGGACGGATGCCATGCCGCTCGGCGAGCGCGGTGGCGAGGGCGTGGGCACGGGTGTTGAGGGCGCGATAGGTGTAGTGGGCGCCAGTCGCGCTATCGATCAGGCCGACGCGGTCGGGGGAGAGCTGCTCGCGCCGATCCAGCCATTCGCCGATGCCTACGAACGTCCCGTTGGCGGACATGGACCATTACTCCTTCCCCCAGCGAAGGGCCGTGGCTCCCCAGGTGAAGCCGAGTCCGGCGCTCGCGGCAACGACGAGGTCGCCGTCATGCAGACGTCCCTGAGCGCTGGCAAGCTCCAGGGCGAGCACTTGATCGGGCGCGCCGATGTGGCCGTAGTCCGACAGATAGAGCGATTGGTCTTCGCGCAGGCCGAGCATCGCCAGGATGCGCCTGTGCATCGATGGCTTCATGTGGTTGATGGCGAGAAAGGCGATGTCAGAGGTATTGTACCCGCTACGCTCGACAGCCTCGCGGACGACCTGGACGAAGTTGCGCTCGGAGGCGCCTTCGAGGCCAGCTTTGAGGCGGGCGGTGTCGGGGACGTGGAAGGTGTGCAGCCCCTGGCGCAGGGTTTCGGGCGATGCGGGCAGCCGTGTGCCGCCGGCCGGGATGGTGACATCCTCGCTGAGAGAGCCATCGGTAATGAACGACGAGCGAAGCACGTGGTTTTTGGGGTGGTCGCGACGCAGGACGATGGCGCTGCCGCCGTCGGAGAGGTTGAAGAGAAAGCGTGTGCTGTGGTCGCGCAGGTTGATGAGGTCGCCGGTGCGGTGGCCGCCACAGATGAGGACCGTGCGCAGGGTGGCATCGGCGGTCATGAGGTCGCGCGCGAGCTTGAGCGCGAGCACGTTGGTCGTGCAGAGGGCGACGGCCTCGAAGGCCCATGCGCGCTTGGCACCAAGGAGGTACTGAATGCGGTTGGCGGCGGACCAGACGTAGAAGTCTTTGTGCATGCTGCCGGAGTACAGAATGAGGTCGATCTCCTGGGGCTCGACGCCCGCGCGATCCAGAGCGGTCCGAGCGGCACGCACGGCCATCGCGGAGGTTTGATCCTCATAGCCGGCGAGGTGCTTGGAGGCGATCCCCAGCTTGTCGCGCACGATCTCTTCTGGGATGCCGCTCTCGGCGGCGAT
>DASVOW010000726.1:0-2456 GCA_036383155.1 Ktedonobacterales bacterium | reverse complement strand
CTACGTCGCGCTGTTCCACATCTGCCGCCTCTGGCGCGAGCGCCACCTCAGTCTGGGAGGCCGCTTTATTCCGCCGGCCTGTGGCGTCGCCGGTCGTACGCCTGTGGGTGCGCTGGGACAAGGCGCTTTACCTCCCTGGCGAGCTGCATATATGCCTGCCCGCCGCTGCTATTCGGCGCGAAGCTCAGGATGCTCTCATTCTCCCTGTGAGCCTTCTCCAGATCGAGATTCTTCGGGATATACGTTTCGAGCAGCCGCCCCTCGAATTTCTTCTCCAGGACGCCCCAGGTATCGTTGGCTGTCGTCGTATTCTCATAGAACGTGGCGACCACGCCCGCGATTTCCAGGTCATAGAGGTCCAGTTGGTCGCGCAGATCCTCGATCGTCGCTTCCAGCTTGTCCATGCCGATCAGGCTAAACTCCGTCAGCGAGATCGGAATCAACACCCGATGCGAAGCGGCGAGCGCGTTCTGCGTCAGCACGCCCAGCGCCGGTGGCGTATCGATGATGATATAGTCGAATTCCTGGCCGTTCAGCGCCCGCGCCAGCCGCCACTCGCGCCCCGGACGCGACGCCAGCTCCACATCGGCATTCTGCAGGCGCCCATCTCCGGGAACGATCCAGACGTTCTCCTCGTTGGTCTTCCAGACCACCGTCTCCAGCTTGCGGTCGCCCACCAGCACATCATACAGCGACGGCACGGGGTGGACACGTCCGGTCAGCGCATAGGTTGCATTGGCCTGTCCATCCACATCCACCACCAACACGCGATGATTGAGACGGGCCAGCCCTGCGGCGAGGTTGACGGCGGTCGTCGTCTTGCCCACGCCGCCCTTATTATTAGCGATGCAAATCGCGGTCATGCAGGTCTCCTGGCGAGCGGAAAAGGAGGTATCGCGCCCGGCAGAAGCCAGGCGTCGCGCGGGAGTGTAGCATGCGACGCGTGAGCCTGTCAAAGCCCTGCGACGTTTGGGCCTGCAACACAAGCCACCGCCCAACACGCGAAGTATTCCACCATCCACGCTATCTATAGGAGACCGCAACCATTGATACTAATTTCGGTTCGGGTGGTGGCCAACTGCACCCCCAGCCCCGCTCATACAGGGAGCGCGATTTCCCCCGCTCTTTGTAGGAGAGGGGGCCAGGGGGTGAGGTCCTCCACGCGCATGTGCCGCCTACGACTTGAAGATCGAGATCGGATTATTGTCGCGCAGCAGCGGCGCCGACTCGCGTGTGCGCGCTGCCGTCACATCCTGCGCGAAGTGGCGCTGCCACTCGGCCGGCGCGTCTTTGCTCTCGCCGCCGTGCGTCGTCAGGCGCGTGCGCACCCGGCAGATCACCGGCGTATTCACCGCGCTGCCCGCCACGATAGCCTGCCCTTTCGAGAGCGAAGGCAGATTGTCGAGCAGGTCGCGGCCGACCCCTTCCACCGCCGTCGCCACGCTCTTCTGGTCCACCTCGTTGACGATGCGCATGATGCACTGCGTCAGGCACTGGCTCAACACATCCGGGTCCAGCTTGCCCGGTCGCTGGCTGATCAAGCCCACGCCAATGCCAAACTTCCGTCCCTCGGCTAGCACCTGTTTCAGGATGTTCGTCGTCACTACATCCCCACCATGTGGGGCGAAGTGATGCGCCTCCTCCAGCAGCACAAAGACGGGATACGGCAGATGCTTCTCGTCGCCGGGATGAGCCTTGCCCTTCTCGGTATCCAGTCGCGCGTTATACAGACGGCGCAGCAGCGTCGCCACGATCACCTGCTGGTCGCGCTCGTCGATCTCGTTGAGCTGCAGCACCGTGCATTGCCCCGGCTTCAAGATCTCCCGCAGATCGAGATGCTGGAAGGGATCGAACACCATGCTGTTGTCGCCGAGCCGCTCGTCGATCTTCCAGCTCAGCGCCGCCACCGTGCTATTGCCGCTATCGTCGCCGCTCTCCTCGTTCTTGTCGCGCGCCACGGCGATCACGGCGTTCTTGAGGTCATCCGATGTCCACGGCTGGTTTTTCTTGGCTTTCCTCACCGCATCATACGCGCGTCCGAGGAAGTGGTGCTGCTTCTCGGTCAGGCCCGGCAGCAGATAGCGCAGGTCGCCCAGGCTCAGCGTATTCAGCCGCACCTTCACCGAGTCGTGCAAATAGACGCGCGTCTCGGCGCGGTAGCGCTGCCGGTGCCGCTGGCGTCCATGCTCGTCTGCCTCCGGCTCGGCGAACGCCGCATGATTCGCCACCTCTTGCAGCGTGCCATATTCGCCATGTGGATCGACGATCAGCACCGCCGCCTTATTGTATGGCCGCATCAGCTCTTCGATCACCACGCTGGCGAGGTAGCTCTTGCCCGCGCCGGTGCTGGCGATGATCGCGAGGTGCGTGCTCACCAGCTCCTTGATGTCCAGCACCACCGGCACGGCCCCGTCGCGCCGTGTCAGCAGCGAGCCAATCGTCGCGCTGCCAATCGC
>DASVOW010000725.1:0-3895 GCA_036383155.1 Ktedonobacterales bacterium | reverse complement strand
GCACGCTTTGAGGCCTGGCAGAAAATAACTGATGATCCCATTGAGACGTGTCCAACCTGCGGCGGCCCTGCGCGCCGTGTGCTGCATCCGGTTGGGTTGGTATTCAAAGGGTCTGGTTTCTACAAGACTGATCAGCGCGGTTCGAGCGGAGCCAGCGTTGCCAGCGGCGAAAACTCGTCGAACGGCGCGACTGCTGCTGAGTCAACGACTGCCGAGTCAAAATCCACTGAATCAAAGACGACTGAATCAAAGACGACTGAGTCGAAGCCAAGCGCGGAGCCAGCCAAATCCACTGCGCCGGCGACGTCCACAGCAACCGCTACGGCGAGTGAGTAGCGCGTGCGAGCGGTAGTACAGCGCTCGACCAGGGCGCGTGTCGTCGTGGCCGGCGAAGTCGTCGGCCAGCTTGATCCCGCGCCTGGGCTGGTGATCCTGCTGGGTGTTGGCCCGGAGGATGGCGAAGCCCAGGCCGGCCTGATCGCCGACAAAATCGCCGGTCTGCGGATCTTTGCCGACGAGCAGGGCAAGATCAACCTCTCGCTGCGCGACATCGGCGGCGGGGCGCTGGTCATCTCACAATTCACTCTCTATGCTGACCTGCGCAGGGGGCGGCGACCAGGCTTTACGACTGCTGCTCCACCTGACATTGCCGCGCCGCTGGTCGAGCGCGTGATGGACGAGCTACGTGCCCTGGGTGTGCCGGTGCAAGGCGGACGCTTCGGCGCGGATATGCAGGTCGAGCTGGTCAACGACGGGCCTATGACCATCGTCTTCGACACAGACCTCTGGCAGAGCTGACACCATATGGGCACGCTCTATCTGGTTGCCACGCCCATCGGCAACCTCGAAGATATCACCATGCGAGCGTTGCGTGTGCTGCGCGAAGCGCCGCTGATCGCCGCCGAGGACACGCGCCACACGCGCAAGCTGCTGACGCATTTTTCCATTGGTACGCCTCTGATCAGCTACCACGAGCATAGCCCCCAGGCACGGCGCGATGCCCTGCTGGCGGCGCTCTCCGAGGGCGATGTCGCGCTTGTCTCAGACGCCGGCACACCCGCCATCTCCGACCCCGGCCAGGATCTCGTGCGCGAGGCGCTGGCCGCTGGCTTCCCCGTTGTGCCGATTCCGGGCGCGGTTGCCGCCATCAGCGCGCTGATCGCCTCCGGCCTGCCGACCGACACATTTACGTTCCTTGGCTTCCTGCCGCGCAAACCGGCAGAGCGCCGCGCTGTGCTTGAGAGCGTGCGCGCCGAGCCGCGCACGCTGATCCTCTACGAGGCGCCCCATCGTCTGCCCGCCCTGCTGGACGACCTGCTCGTCGTGCTGGGTGACCGCCAGATGGTGGCCGCACGCGAGCTGACAAAGCTGCACGAGGAGTGGCTGCGCGGCCCCGTCTCCACCATCCGCGCGCACTACACGACGGCCACTCCCCGTGGCGAATACACGCTGGTCATCGCCGGTGCCAGCGCAACGGAGACCAGCGCGTTGCCAGCTGATGAGCAGGACCAGCGCTCACCCGAGGAGATCGCCCGTGAGCGCCTGCGCGCCCTGTTGGAGCAAGGCATGCGCACCCGCGAAGCCGCGTCACAGGTGGCCCAGGCGCTGGGTCTGCCCAAGCGGGAAGTATACCGGCTGGCGCTGGATCTGGCGGAAGGCGATGCTGAGGATTAGCCGCCCGCCCGCGCATCGTCTCGTGGCACGGTTAGCATCACGACAGGAGCGCCCAGCAAAGAGGCGAACGCCGCGATTGTCAGCGCGAGCGGAATCGAATATGCCACTAGTGGCCCGGCGATGATCGAGCCGACAGGCGTAGCGGCAAAGTTGAGGCTCATCGACACCGCCAGTGCCCTACCAAACCACGCGGGATCCAGCCGGCGCTGCCGCAGGGCAAATAACCCGATGTCGATGGCGCCAAAGCCAATGCCGCTCACCACCATACCGGCGATGAGGGCAGGCACGCTGTGCGGGATGATCATCACGGCCATCCCGGCCGACAGACACACCATACCCACCGCTACTGTCTGACGCTCGCGCCCTAGCGTGCTTCCCCGGCCGATGAAGAATCCGGCGATGACCGTCGCGACACCTGAGACTGCCCACAGCGCGCCCGCCGCATCCGTGCCCGCGTGAAACGACTGCAGCACCATCACGGGCAGCGCAATAGTCAGAATTCCGCCCATCATATTGGCGAGCCAGAAGGTATACATCACTCCACGCAGCGTCGGATGGCGAATCGTATAGAGGAAACCCTCCAGCGCGCTGCGCAGCAGCGGGGAGACCGTTCTATCACCCGCCAGCTTCGGCTCGGCAACACCAAAGAGGATAACCGCGGCCAGGCCAAAGAAGATGGCAGAGATGAGAAATGTCTGATACCCGCCGATCCGCGCGACCAGGATGCCTGCCAGCGCAGGCCCTGCGACTGCGGAGAGCGCCATGCTGCCGCTATCGACGGCATTGGCGCGATCCCACAATGCCGGCGGCACGACCATGGGGAAGAGTGATCGCGTGCCACTCGCGCTCAGCGGCCCTGTGAGCGAGCTAAACGCGGCGATGAGCACCAGCACGGGAAAAGGGAGCAGCCCTCGTGAGCCAAGCAAGACGAGCAGGGCCATCGAGGCGCAGGCAACGGCATAATCGAGGATGATCATGCGTGTGCGCCCGTGCCGGTCGAGCAGTGCGCCCGCAATGGGACTCACCACCAGCCCCGGCACAATACTCCAGAAGACGGCGATACCCGTCAACTCAGGGGAATGATACATCTGCAACGTGAACAGCACGAGCGTGATCTGCCACATCTGGCTGCCAGTCCGCGCGAGGAATGCGCCAATAGCCAGTCGAGGGAAGCCAGTCACTCCAAACAGACTGCGATACGAAAGGGGCAAGTTGGTTTCTAGCGTCATGTAGTTCGATCTCCCACATTACATCCTACCATTGCTGCCCAAGCCCATGCCTGTCCAAATGTGCTATTTTTCGCGCACGTCGTCCTGGGACAGGTGTCACGTTGTTGGCTGCGCGTCCTCTCTCCCGCATAGCGGCCAAGGCTCGCAACCGGAGCCGGAGCCAAATCGTGCTATTCTATAGAGATGGCAGAGATGAAGGTGCGCGTCCTGGGCGAACGCACACGCCGAGCATGGCAGTCGAATATAGTTAGAGGGAAACGCATGAGCGAGGAACAGGCGGCGATCGATGCGGCATACGATCGCCGGCCGGCATTCGAGGCGCGGCTGGCCGGGCGCGCGAAGCAGCTTACCAAGCGCCGCGCCCAGGGACTTCTCTGGCTGCTGATCGCCGCCATCGGCTTCCTGACGCGCACCTCTAAGCGTGATGCCGCCCTGCCTGCGCTGCGTGCTGGCAACCCAGAGATCCGCCGCATCCTCGTCGTGCGGCTTGACCTCATCGGCGATGTAGTTCTCTCGCTGCCCGCCGTCCGTGCCCTGCGCCGCGCTTACCCCGACGCCACCATCGACATGCTGGTGCAGCCATCCGCCGCGCCGGTGCTGGCCGCCGAGCGCGACGTGGTGGCGCATGTGCTCACCTGCAACCCCTACCGCTGGCTCAACCCTCTCGCTCTGCTGCGTCCCTCCACCTGGCGCGAGGCCACGGAAGCCGTCCGCACGCTCCGCGCGGGCTACTACGACCTCGCCATCAGCGTCTCCGGCGACATGAATAGCATCTTCACGCGCCTGAGTGGCGCGCATCGGCGCATCGGCTATGCTGGCGAGGCGTATCCATTCCTGCTCACCGATCCGGTTCCCGGCGCGCGCTACCGCCGCCATCAGCACGAGGTGCGTTATGTGCTGGCGCTGGCCGAGGCTGCCGGCGCCACGATCCAGCCCGCCGACGAGCACCTGCTGCTGCACATCCTCCCCAATGCCGCCCACCGTGCCGCCGT
>DASVOW010000724.1:0-1693 GCA_036383155.1 Ktedonobacterales bacterium | reverse complement strand
CATAGCAGTGTCGTTACTGGAAGCTCGCAGAGTAGCGACGCTGCTCCGTCACCGGTGGTCCTCCACGATCCCGCCCCTGGCACACTCAGCGTCTCCATGTTCGTGAATATGGAGCAAGAGACAGGCGACGCGCAATTGATGGCGGATGTTGGCCTGAGCTTCTCGCAGGGGGAGCATATCGTGCAATTCGCCGGGAATGAGCGCGTGACCTGCAATGGCGCAGATCTCGCGCTGAAGAATCGCGCTGCCACGTTCCAGATCCTCCACGCGCCCGCGTCGCAGGTGGCGGGAACCACTATGCGCTGTGACTATGCAGCCGGGGCTGTCGCCACCGTCTCGCTGCAGATCCCCTCGCCGCCCGCAATCACCTCCCCACAAAGCGGCGCACATATCGCTCGCGGCACGCAGACGCTCATCACCTATCGCTTCGACTCCGCGACGGGCAGCATGATGGGCATCGTCGCGCTCGCCGTCCCCACATCGTCGCAACCCAAGGCCATCGCCAAGCTCAACACCCCCGGCCCGCTACAGGCGACAGTCGATACGAGCCACTTTGCTCCCGGCCCCGGCTCGCTCGCCCTTACCGCGAGTCTGGCGCCGCACATCGTTTCGAGTGGCCTATCCTTCAAGTCCGTGAATGCTGGTGGCAGTGTCATGGCAACGACGGCGGTGACCTGGGTGTAGCCCGCGCCATCGTCGCACTGGCATACGCAGGCACTCCACAACGCCTTCTGTTCACAAACGCATCCTTGCTGCGTCCGGCAATCGTGACGTGGCCGTGAGCATGCGATATCCTCCGGCATGACTACAATTATGCAGGGGAGTCGGCCAGCCGAGCGCAGGAGGGTGTCACGATGGAGAAGCCCATTGCCGCCAGAGCATTCGAGCCGGACGTAAGCGTCATCACGTCCGACGGGAACCGCATCTCGATGCAGACGCGAGCCATCGCCGATCTGACGGTCACGTCGTATCGGATAGTGGGGTGCGATCCGTTCGAATGCACGCTCGCCCTCCCGTTCGCCTACCGCGTCGCGCCAGGCCGCTACCCTATGTTCCTGGCGCTCGCCGACTTCGAGGGCGCGGACGATCAGCGTGTCGCCGCCGCCATGCTCTACCTGAGCGACGCCGAGCCCACACGCTGGGAGCCAGCCAAACCCGAGGGAGACGGCAAAGTTGAGGGAGACGGCGAGGAATCCACCGCCACCATTACCGTCGATTCAGGGCTTGCCGCCTTGATGGACCGCGAGGCGGCGCTGTTCTTGACCGTCAAGCTCGAGGATGATGCCGACTACCTGGAAGACGCCATCGAAGACCAGCGCGGCCCACTCTACACCGACGGCCCCGAGTGGTTCGACATCACCCTCGACTCCTCTACAGGCTTGAACATCGTGATATTTTCGTCTGACTGGGGAGACGGCGTCTACAGCGGCTACTGGGGCATCGACGACGATGGCAATCTAGCATGCCTGGTCATCGACCTCGGCATCCTCGACGAGAATGACGAGGTTGCCGAGTGAGATGCGAGCGCCGGAGAAGCGAGCAGGCAAACGGATAACCACGCCACCATTCACGTGCCTGGAATGATGGGCATACCAGTGACGTTGGCAATATTGACAATGGCAGCGCCATTGATTCGGTCGAATACGCTGGGCATACCGAGTGTGCTGATGTGCCAGACGGGACACCACGAGTC
>DASVOW010000723.1:0-9091 GCA_036383155.1 Ktedonobacterales bacterium | reverse complement strand
CCCGAATCGCTACTCACTTTCATGGTGAACATGGCCGTGCGCTGGGGGCTGAAGCCGTCCGTAGTCCAGTACCACCAGGAGAAGGACTTCTCCGTACGTCGTGCCAGCGTCGCTCGCCGCACATCTAGGGACTCCTGGTGCTATCTCGCATTGCAGCAGAAAGGACTTGAACGCCATGGGCAACAACGAGAACGAGCGCGGGCAAGACCCGCAACAACATCCGAGCATCACGACCGCGACCAGCATCCAACTCGTTCCGGGCACGCCGGTGTATGACGTGAACGGTCAACGCCTCGGCGAGGTGGATGACCCCGCGATGGACCACGACGCCCTCATCCTGCGCGAGGGCCACATCTTCCCCAAGGACATCGCCATCCCGCTGAGCGCAATCGCCTCCGCCGACGCGACCAGCGTGCGTCTGGCCATGACGGCGGACGACGTGCGGCAGGAGCGCTGGAATCCCCTCGCGACGGTGCCCGCCATCGATCCGGACATCGTCTCGCGCGGCACGACGGACATCGACACGGGCGAGGAGGTCGAGGAGCGCGGCACCACCGACATCGACCGGCGCTCCGATATCGAGAGCCGCGGGACGACGGTGATCGAGCACGATGCCAGCGAGATGACGCGCGGCACCACCGTGCGCGACACCGGCGCGCCGCATCACCATGTGGCAGGCGGCACCGAAGGCGAGACAGAGGCTGGCGGCAGCGAGGCGTGAGCGATCACCGCGACGCGGCGGCAGCGGACATGAGAAGCATGCGACGGTTGCACTAGCGAGGAGCGATTGCGCAACCGTCGCATCCTCGTGCCGTCTCACGTGCGCTGGCTGAGACGTGTTCCGTGTTGCGCTCTCTCTTGCGGGTTCGCCTGAACAGCACTAAATTCTCGCCCTTCCATCAAAAAATCTGGGATGGAAGCTGGCGGGCGGGTGATTATAGCGAGGCTGGTGCGGGAACGCGGCTATATATCAGCGCTGCGCACATGGAGATCGGCCCAGATCACCGATTCGCGATACTTGCCGGCGTGACGCCCGCCCGGCAGCAGGTCTTGCCCGAGGGCGCGCAACTGTTTGCGTCGCTCGGCGAGGCTTAGATCTGGATCTGCTATGCCGGGATCGTCCGTGACCCAGGGCGCGACTGCCAGGAACGTTCCATCTAGCTGCGCGCCGCTGGCCGTATGCACAAAATCGTCGACGCCGACGAAATTGCGGCCACAATCGGGGCCGTTTGCCGTGACCGGCGGTGTGTCCGAACGGGCGGTGATGCTGGATTGGCCATCGAAGACGACATCGAAGAAATTGCCTGTCTGCATGGCGCACAGGTTGTAGCGCAGGTGGGGATATTGTGGCTGGATTGATCCGAGCACGGAGTTGAGCCATTCGGCAGGCTGCCACTCGTAGCCAGCACCAGGCCCGGCCCATGGCATATCGTTGGCGTCGGGCTGGATGACGATCTCGGCGTGCTGCGCGTCCAGGTGGCGCAGATAGTCAGGCGTGAAGGCATCGAGGCTGATCGCGACGCCGAGCCGGCCAGCAGCGGTGGGCAATACCCACACGTCTTCGAGCCGGCCAGGGGTGAGGTCCAGCGTCTCAATCTCGCTTTTCGTCAGGTAGACCTTCTCGACGCGACCGATCAACGTGCCGTCGGGCGCAAAAACCAGAGCGGCGTTGTATACCTCGGGGCCGTCTGGTAGATAGACGGCGGAGGCGCCTGGCCGGCCCCAGCGGGCAATCTCACGCGGGTCGGTCGAGCGATGGAGGCGCGGCACAGGCGTCGTGGCGATGATGTAGGCGTGGTGTTGGGCTGCCAGGCGCGCAAGCGTCTCGGCGAGCGGGCGGTAGAGCGCGTCGGCGCATGCCAGCAGCAGCGCGCGGGTGAATGAGATTTTTTGCCAGCGTCGCCGATAGGTGAGTACGCGAGGTAGCAGCGCCAGCGCCAGAAACGTGAGCGCGTTCCGCGAGGTGTGGGCGCGTCGGGCGAGCGCGCCGGCTCGCCCCACCAGCGCGGCGGGTAATCCAAGATACTCCGCAAGGACGATCACATTCGGGCGGTCTGGCGCGAGATGGGGAACGGCCAGCCCGACGATGCGCTCCAACTCGGCGACATAGCTCGCCTCGGTGGCCGCGGCACGTACGCTGATGCGGTTGCCGATCGCAACGGCACGCGCCAGATGCTCACCGCCGCTTGCGCCGTCGCTCACTTGGCAGCTGTGGTAGCGCCCGTGCGTCGCAGCCGCGCCCCGATCATCTCAGCCAACCCGATGCCCAGCACGGCCAGCAACAGGTGTAGGACCTGGATGATCCAATGCGCACTTCCCGGAAGAATGCGTTGCTGGAAGAGGCCAAGCAGCGCAATCAGCAAGCCCAGCACGAATGCGCCGACCTGGAGGCCAATATTTCCGCCACGAAGTGCCGAAATCGTCCCAATGTACCAGAGTGCAGCGACGAAGATAATGCCCAGGAGCATGTGCAACAGCCTCAGCCCACCGGACTCATTACCTGTCCAGAACAGGATGCCGAGAATGAGATTGATCAAGAAGATGCCGCGCATAGTATTCGACGCAATCTTGAAGCCCACGGTCGCTCCCTCCAACAGCAGCGCTGTGCTGTGTATCGGTGTCGCTATTCGATTCGTACGGGGCGTTGCCGGTTGCTTTCGGCTCAGTGCCCTCGCATAGCATACCGCATGTATCAGCGTTTCCGCCCTAACGAGATGGAGCAGGTGTACCGCACGGTGCAATATCGCGCAATCTCATTGCCACTTCGCTCGTATCCGGCTATACTCGGCAAGAGTATAGTTAAGATGCGAGAGCGTTGGAATGGACGAGGAGTGGATGGGTATGAGTGAGGCGACGGTAGCGCCAACGGCATCGGCTGGCTCCATTCGGTCGAGGTGGACCGGCGTCGTGAAGCGTATCGGTGTACCACCGGCGCTGATACGCTATGCGCTGCTCCTCTTCATCGTGTCGCGTATCGGATTTATTGCCCTCACGTTCGGCGCTATCCAGTTCCTGCATCCCATTGGGGGTGGTGCGAATTCATTCCTCGATGCGTGGGTGCGCTATGATGCCACGCTCTATGCCCGATTGGCACGAGACGGCTATCAGAGTAGCCCATTCTATCGGGCGGCATTTTTTCCACTTCAGCCGCTGGCGACGGCGATCGTCGCGCCGCTGACGGGGGGAAATTGGTATATTGCGGGCATCGTCGTGTCGAATGTCGCCTACTTCTTCGCTCTGCTTGGCCTGGGCATGCTTGCCTTGCACGAAGACAGCAGCGCTGATGACGATCAACGGGTGGCGGACGCGCGGCGCGCTATGCTGTATCTCACTGTGTATCCAATGGCACTCTTCCTCTTCGCCGGATATGCTGAGTCGCTCTTTCTCGCACTGGCAACGTGGTGTCTGGTCGCGATACGGCGCGGCGCGTGGTGGCAGGCGGGCGCGCTTGGGTTGCTAGCAGCGATGACGAGGCAGATGGGGCTCTTCCTTGCGGTGCCATTTGCCTACGACTACGCTAGGCAGGCGGGGTGGCGGCTGCGTAGCGTCCGCATCAACGCCGCCTGGGTGTTGCTGATCCCTGGTGGACTGCTGCTTTTCATGGGTTGGCTATGGTATACACGGGGCGATCCGCTCGCGTTCCAGCATGCTGAGAACTACTGGGATCATGTCTTTTCGCCGCCCTGGGCGACTTTCCCTTGGGCGTGGCGTCTGCTGTTACACGAACGGAATACGCTGTTTCTCTACAAGGATGTCGTCGATCTTGTCGCGGTGCTGCTCTTCGCTGGGCTGATCGTGGTGGGTGCGCGTCGGCTCCGACTGGGCGACACCGCCTACAGCGCGGCGGTCTGGCTGCTCGCGCTCTCGTATCCGGCTATGGGCTGGCCGCTGCAGTCCGATGCGCGCTATATGCTGGCTGCGTTTCCCTGCTTCCTCACGCTGGCGCGGCTGGGACGGCGCCGATGGCTGCACGCGCTGATCGCGATCGTCTTCGGCGTGGTGCTGGTGCTGGTGACGCAGTATTTCGTGCGGGGGGCGCTCTTTCTCTGATGCCTAACACCAGCGGCTCCATCGCACTCGGCACGTGCTTTGCGCGAGGTAGCACGCGAAGCGTCCAACGAGCAAGAGGGCAGCAGAGGGGCATCTTCTCGCGGATCAGGAAACCATGCCTTTCGCCTGCCGGTCACAGCAAGGCGAGGTCGCTTTTGGCTTCTGAGCGGAGAAGGTGCCCAACCGAGCCAGCAACGTGCCAACCACCTGGATCAGCGTGTGCTTTTGCTTTCTTGACTCTGCGAAATAGCGCGAGTGCTCCAGGGCTTCCTCAATCTTCTGGTCATGGACGATTTTTACGCTCGCATAGGAGTCTACCCACATAACACAATCCCTCGTTAGGTCGGATGAAGCTCTCCGGTTTGTCGAATGGTTTTGCTCATCGAACGCGCCTCAGCGCTCATCGACGGTGCTATAAGTGTAGACAACAAGCGGTGGTAGTGTGATCTCCCAAAAGTGGTAATTCGTCCTTGCGGATGGGGTATTTTGTAGAAGCCGAGCCTCGTTACAGTAACTTGAATTTCGCAGCTTGTGCGAGCGCCTGGGTGCGACTGCCCACGCCGAGCTTGCTGTAGATATTGCGTGTGTGGACCTTTACTGTGCCGACACTCAGGACCAGGCGTTGGGCAATCTCGCGATTGGAAAGCCCCTGAGCAATCAGGCTGAGCACGTCGAATTCCCGCTTACTCAGCGGTTCGAGCAATGCGTGGGTCGCGCTCTTGCTGGGTGT
Source organism: Ktedonobacterales bacterium (assembly GCA_036383155.1). Lineage (GTDB taxonomy): Bacteria > Chloroflexota > Ktedonobacteria > Ktedonobacterales > JADMIN01 > DASVOW01. Next base: position 4,311 of record DASVOW010000723.1, on the reverse strand, counting down.
CTCGCTTGCCTCGCCCAGGAGCAACTGAATTGTGGTATCCAGATCCAGGAGGGCACCGCGCTCCCACGCGTCGTGGTATGCCTGCTCTCCTAGCTGGCGTCTCAGGTCAGCACGCAGGCGTGACACCTTGGACCAGCGCTGTAACCACCCACTCACATAGGAAGGTTGTTGAAAAGCCAGTCCCAACAGCTCGGTAGCTGCTTCCAGCCTGTCCTCATGAGCACGCGCGATCGCTTCGAGTGCCAGGCAAAGCGTCGCAGGGCCAGGATCGTCGTGTCGCCCGTGAAACACTGCCGCGTAACCCAGTCGGGCGGCTGCATACCGGCCCTGCTCGCAGTCCGCTAGCGCCTGCCCCCAATACATCCCCAGGTTATACTCGCAACTGAAGAACATGTCCAGCGACAACGACTGTTTGGCCTGAGTCGGCGCCAGGCCTTCCGCATGTACTTCGCCCATCATGTAGAGTAAGAACGCCAGGAGATCCGCCGACAATCTTGTCCCTTCGAGGTTGCTGGTTTCACTGGCCAGCGCGCGCATGTGCTCAGCTAGCGCCAGGGCTTCTTCGAACTCACCTTTCAAGAAGGTCGCATGGGCCAGATGGAACAGCGCTTGCAGGATCCCTTTCACACTCTTGATTTCGCGCATGGATGCGAGCGCCTCGCGCGCAGTGTGCTCATAGGCGAGGTAGTCTCCTTGCGCGATCGCGACACTTGCCAAGTTAAGGATGTTCCAGGCGATGCCATTGCTATCCCCGATCGCGCGGCGCAGGTCGAGGCTTTGTTTGAGCAACGCTTGACCTGACTGCTGCTGGGTGCTCTCCATTGGCGGGACTTCGCAGGCCCACCAGGACAGCGCATCTGCCTGGTAGAAAAGATCGTGAAGTTGCTCGAACACCATCGCGCTTTCCGCAAAGAGCGTCGCGGGCCTTGCGGAAAGATGTGGCCGGTTCTCACTTTCCTCCCAGACGGCAAGGATACCCGCGACGAGCAGGCAAAATCCGATCTCTGCCTGATCCTGCCGCGCATGTGCCAAAGCAAGGCATACGTCGATCTGAGCGCGCAGATCCTGCTCTATACGCAGTCCGCCCAACAAGATCAAGCGCATCAGCCGCGCCTGTATGCGACTGAGCACGGGAAGTTGCTCTTGTGTTTGGGGGGATGACAACTGCTGGATCGCAGTCTGTAGCATCGCCACGATTTCGTGATAGCGCCCACGCATGTCGGCAAACCAGTGCAGACTCTCGACTGCTCCTGAGAGCGCTACAGCTTGCCGCTGCTGGACAGCCAGATGCCAGGCGTAGCGCACATTCTCAAAGTCAGCCGCGATGGTGTCGAGCGCCGCGATCTGCTGGTGTGCTTTGATGTCGCGTTCAAGCCGGTGCAGCAGACCAAGATAGTAGTCGATGTACGCTTGTTCGACCGTTTCTGCCTGTCCAGCCGCCTCCAGTTGTTCCGCGCCGTACTGCCGCAGCAGCTCATGGAGAGCGTAGTGTCCCGCCGCTGATCTGCGCACCAGGGATTGGTCGATCAGCCTGGCCAGCGTCGCAAGGGACGCCCCGGCGATGACTTCCGCTGCCTCGCGTGTAAAACCGCCGCGAAAGACTGATAGTTTCTGAAAAACCTCGCGGTCCTTTTCACTCATCAGTTGCCAGGAGTGGCTGAACACGGAGCGCATGCTGCGGTGCCGATCTGGCAGATTGCGCGAACGGGTCGCCAGCAGATCCAGATTGCGTTGGAGTTCCTGGGCAATATCAGTGGGTTGGAGCGTCTTGAGCCAGCCAGCCGCCAGCTCAATGGCCAGCGGCATCCCCTCCACCAGCCGACAAATGTCCACCACGCCACTCTCGTCTTCGGCCAAATCGAAATCACCGCGTATCCGACGCGCCCTATCCAGAAATAGCTGCACCGCGTTGTACTCGCTAAGCGACTGGCCTTCTTCTTTCCGATCAGGATAGGTAAGGCCAGTGAGCAGCTTGATCCATTCTTCCTCGAGGTTGAGTGCTTCGCGGGAGGTGGCGAGGATTTTCAGGCTGGTGGTGGCTGCCAGAATTTCAGCTATGAGATCGACGCCATCCAGCAAATGCTCCATATTATCCAGCACCAGCAGCACCTGTTGCGTCTGCTTTTCGCGCAGATACGCAAAGAACTGCTCGCCTGGACTACCGTGACCCTGGTGAAAGCGAAACGGCATGGCTTCGGCAATAACTGGAAGTAGATCGTCGACTCGGGAGAGCTGAGCGAGCGGCACATAAAAGACGCCATCGGGGAATACAGCACGATGGCGTGAAGCAACTTCCATTGCCAGCCGTGTTTTGCCAATTCCCCCCGGCCCGACGAGTGTCAATAAGCGGCAGGCTGGATCAGAGAGCAGCGCGCCGATCTCAGCAATTTCCTGTGACCGACCAAGAAAACGGGTGGACGGCGGTGCAAAACGGTATGGGCTTACACTCTCCATATAGCTCACGTATCTCGAGGTGGGGGACTATTTACGAAGGATTCTCGTCACCGGTGGCTACCGGCCGCGTCGGGTCGGTGATCCAATCGCTCCACGAGCCTGGATACAGCTTCGGAACGCCGAGACCGGCATGGGCATACGCCAGGACATTCTGGGCAGCGGTCACACCAGATCCACAATAGAAAACCGTGGACCGCGGGCCGGTGTGCTGGGGGAGCGCTTCAAAGCGCGCCTGCAACTGGGCTGGTTCCAGGAATAACCCGTCTGGTATGACATTCTCGACATATGGCAGGCAAACGGCACCTGGAATATGACCAGCAATGGGGTCAAGGGGCTCTTGCTCGCCGCGATAACGATCGCGCGTGCGCGAGTCGACGAGCATGTGGTCCCCAGATGCGAGTGAAGAGAGCACGTCCTGCGCGCTCACCACCATGTCGGCCCGATAGCGACCGACAAAGTGTCTCGACGGACGTTGTTCAGTTCCCTGAGCGACTGGGTACCCCTGAGCACGCCACTGCGTCAATCCACCGTTGAGCACTGCAACCGCATCGTGGCCTGCCCATTTGAGCAGCCACCACAGCCGCGCGGCAGCTAAAGCTCCCGACTGTTCATCGTAGGCAACGACCTGGGTCTGCTCATCGATACCAAGGCGCGATATGGTGGCATCGAACTCTGCAGTAGAAGGAAGTGGATGACGTCCCGTGCGGCCGCTCTCAACCGTCCCTGATAAGTCCACTTCCAAGTCGGCATATACGGCTCCGGGTATATGCTGGGCATGGTACGCTTCACGACCCTTGGCTGGTGCGCCGAGGACGAATCGACAGTCGATGAAAGCCCAGGCAGGATCCTGTAGATGCGCAAGCGCATCACTGGCGTCGATGAGTGTGCTGTACTTCATAGCCTGATTGTACCAATCCCAGGCACCGCGATCAACCCTGCTCGACCACGGATGGGCGCTACCGGCTGAGCAGAAGTCTGGCTCCCATCGCAACGAGCGCGGCTGGAACCGCATGTGAAGTGATCAGGGCAGGGTCATAGAGCCAACGCCGTGAGTGCTTCAGTGGCACTCTGCGGAGGCGCGGGCAGGCATTCAGTACGGCAACGATGCCGCAGGGGATTCCTCGGCATGCGCTTTGCGCGAAAGAGCATGCGAAGCGTCCAACGAGCAAGAGGACTGCAACGTATAGCATACACATGGGTAGGCGAAAGCGTTAGGAGAGAGTAGATGAGCGAGCAGCATCCTCAGGATAACCTGGGCAGCACGGAGCAGGAGATCTATCGTGGCAAGCTGATTACAGTGCGCGTGCGGACAGTACGCAAGCCGGACGGCGGGGAGTCGCGCTATGAGATCGTGGAACACCCAGGGGCGGTGGCGATTGTCGCCGTGCGGTACGAGTCGCGCGAGTCTGGCGAGCCGGTGGTGGCGCTGGTACATCAGCAGCGCCCGGCAATTGGCAAGGAGACGCTGGTACTGCCAGCAGGGCTGGTGGATGCCCACGAGCGCGACCACCCTGAGCAGACGGCAGCACGCGAGCTACGGGAGGAGACGGGCTATACGGCAGTGACGCTGCGCCTGCTGACGCGCGAGTATTCCTCGCCTGGGTTTACCAACGAGGCGATCTCGATTTACCTGGCGACGGATGTGGTACAGGCTGAGAGCGGATCAGCGCCAGATCCAAGTGAGATTCGCAAGGTGCAGTGGATGCGGCTGAGTGAGGCTATGCGGCTCGCCCGGGAGGGGAGCATCGACGATGGCAAGACGTTGATCGGTCTCTGGCTCGCACGCGATGTGCTGACTGCTGACGCATTCCAGGATTGACGAGCGCACTCCACTTCAACGGTAGCTCCTGCTTTACG
>DASVOW010000722.1:0-5250 GCA_036383155.1 Ktedonobacterales bacterium | reverse complement strand
GAAGCACGCCTTAACATTAGCCAGACTCCGGACTCCGACTGGGCCAGCTACGCTGCCGCCTGGCGCGCGCTCGGTGCGACACATCTCGGCGTAAACACGATGGGAGCAGGCTTCACCACCATCGATCAACATCTCGCCGCGTTGACACGAGCGCGCGATTCGCTAGGCGTACAACCCCAGGTATGACTAGATCGCCGCGCCGTAGGCGCCACATCGTGAGATGCGTTGCGAGACTGCAATAATCCGTTCCAGCGTGCCATCTACAGAGGTGATTCCGCAGGCGCTCTAGCCGCTCGTACAACGGCTGCAATACGTCTTGCCACCAGCCAACATCGTGCCATCCGCCGCGCCTATGTTCGGTATGGCGGATGGCACCAATCTGCTCGGTCCCTCATTCGTAAATCGGCTCGCACGCCACGACACATTTCTTGCATTTTACAAGTGAAAGTGCGATACTGGACCTAGTAGAAGGGACGCCCTGCCTCTAAGCAGAGCACATGATCCGGCTCACCCTGACGCGAGTAGGAGCATACAGCCAGCTTGCGGAAGAGGTCACTCAGATGAAACACACACACCAACGACGTTCAGACTGCCCCATCAATTTTGCCCTCGAGCTGTTCGGTGACCCGTGGTCGCTCTTGATCATCCGCGATATTGTCTACTTCGGGAAAAAGACCTTTGGGGAGTTCTTGGCATCTGAGGAAGGGATGGCCACCAATATTCTCTCCCATCGCCTCGCCCAGCTGGAACGCCATGGCATTCTGAGGAAGCAACCCAGTGCGCGTGATAAGCGCAAAGATGAGTATGTCCTGACCGAAAAAGGTCTCGATCTTATCCCCATTCTGGTGGACATCGCGAATTGGAGCGCTGAGCACGATCCAAAGACCGCTGCCCCCATGGCCTGGATTGCATTGATGAAGGCCGACCGTGAACACATGATCCAGCGTATTCGTGACACGGTGCAAAGCGGAGGCGCCGTGTTTGCAGGCGAACACAGCTTGCTGAGTCAGCTCGCCTAGCAAAAGGCCCATTGCGGCTGGCCTCGCATCACCTCACGGTACCTCGCGAAGCACCCCTCCTCTTTTGGCTCGCACATGTGCCAATTTCCGGTTGCGAGACGGTCAGGAAGAATCTCTCTCCAGGCACCACTTGCGATATGCAAGTGAAAAGTGCAAGCCAAATTGAATGACCAAATTGAAAGGATCGTGCACGATGGCCACCCAGCTCCTCGATCGTGATGCCGGCGTCCTCGCGCTACCCGATGTCGCACCAGCACGACGCCGCGTGGCGTTCCCGACCCACACTTCCCGCTCGATCACGGGCGCTCTGGCCTTCCTGATTGGCTGCGTCACCCTGATGATGACTGGCTTTGCCGTAATCATTCCCGTCTTCCCACAGCGTTTGCACGCCCTCGGGCTGGGATCTGAGACCCTCGCGCTGATGGAAGCGGCCTTCGGACTAGGCATGTTCCTCTTCAGCACACCCATGGGCGCGTGGTCCGGCCGTGTCGGTCGCAAGCCGATCCTCTTCCTCTCGCTGGCTGGGTTCATCGTGACCAACGTGCTGCTCGCGTTCGTCAATGTGCCATTACTGTTCATACCCATCCGTTTTGTCGAAGGCATGTTGCTGTCCGGCGTCTTCCCAATGGCAATGTCCATGGTAGGTGATACGATTCCCCAGGAAAAGCAAGGGCGCTGGATCGGCTTCCTCACGACAGCGCAGGCGGTCGGCTTCGCACTCGGTCCAGGGCTTGGGGACATTCTCGCTCAGCACTTCGGCTTTACCGGTCCATTCCTGTTCTCCGCTGGTATCGCTCTCGCAGCTTCGCTGCTGGCCATATTCATGGTACCCGAAACCTTGCCACGGCGCGCGCGGGTCGCGGCTGGATCGCGTCGCGGCGCTCACGCCGATCCTGAGACAAGCACGCATGCTCTTAAGCGAGTGCGCGTCACGTCCCTGATCGGGCTCATAGCGCCCTTCCTTATCATTGATTTCGGTATGATCTTTACGTACCCCTTCGTGTTCCCGCAGTATCCTTTCTTTTTGGAGCAGGTTCAGCACTATAGCGCGGCGCAATATGGCATGCTCTTTAGTACCTATGGCATGGCGCTGGCTGTCTTCCCGCTCGTGCTCGGGCGGCTCTCGGAGACACGGTCAAAGCAGCTGCTCATCGTAACAGGCAGTCTGCTCTTCGGCGCGCTGAATCTGGCTATGTGCGTAGCGCCCCTCTACCCACTGCTGCTTGCGGGCGCTGCGCTGGCAGGACTGGGCAGCGCCTTCGTCGAGCCGGCAATGGGAAGCCTCTACTTGAGTGCCACCTCTGACGACAATCGCGGACAGATCATGGGTATCCGTGGGTCGGCCATCTCGCTCGCCGTCATGTTGGGCCCACTGGCGCAGGCGCTTGTCGGCCTCTGGATCACCGCGCAGGTCACCTTCGCCATTGGCGTCGCGCTGTCGCTCGCGATGGCGCTGGTAGCCGCACTCCTGTTGCGACGTCCCGCACAGGCACAACCAGCAGCGGTGTCCGACTAGGGCGGCAGTCGCTACACCGAACTCCTGCCTCCTGAGTCGAAGGGGCGAACCGACCACATCGGGTTCGCCCCTTCGACAGCGCTCTTTCCAGGTTGATCGCTCAGCTACATCGCACCGTTGCGTAGTTCACGGCTATAAGAAAACGGCGCCCGTCACCTATGCCCAATGTGCAGCCGCCCGTGCTCTATCGCGGTACAGCGGTTCTGCACGACCTGCAGCCCCGCGGCGCTGGCCCGCTCTGCTGCCGCGTCATCGCGCACACCCAGTTGCGTCCACAGCACCTTCGCGCCGGCCGCGATGGCGGCATCGGCAACCTCCGACACGAATTGAGACCGGCGAAACACGTCGACAATCTCAGGCGGCTCAGGCAACTCGGCCAGCGAGCTATACACCTCGCGCCCCAGCACCGTCTTCCCCACTAGCGTCGGATTGACTGGATAGATATCATATCCCTGCTCTTGCAGGTACGAAGCGACGCTATGACTCGGTCGATCTGGATCATCCGAAAGCCCCACCACCGCCACCCGTCGGTAGCGCGTCAAAATCTCACGCATCTCATCATCATTCTGTACCATCGGCATCTAGGTATCCTCCTGGCAAGGAGTCACAAAGAATAGCTCTGTGCTGGCTCCTATACCAACACCATAGCGTAGGTTAGCAACCTTCTCGCCGATCGCATCGGCGCTTCTCCTTGTCTGCACAGGCATGCTACAATTGCCGCGCAGGGGCAAGTCGAATAGAGGTTACAGGTATTGAGAGTACAATAACAGGACACGACATGTCGTCTCTGCTCAATCACATCATACAGTCATGACAACACCAGCACGCCGCCAGTACCTCGACATCAAGGCGCAGCACCAGGATGCCATCCTGCTCTACCAGATCGGCGACTTCTTCGAGACGTTCGACGATGATGCGCGCATCGCCGCCCGCGAGCTACAGATCGCACTGACGGGGCGACTCTACGGCCCCGGCGAACATATACCACTCGCCGGCGTCCCGATCCATGCGCTCGACACCTATGCGGCAAAACTCGTTGCTCGTGGCTACAAAGTCGCCATCTGCGAGCAAACTAGCCCACCTGGTCGTGGCCTGGTGCGGCGCGAAGTCACGCGCATCCTCACGCCTGGCACGGTCGTCGAGCCAAGCATGGTGCCGGCCACCCGCGACAACTATCTCGTCGCGGTCGCTCTGGACCGCCACGCCCCTGGCCGGAAGAGCGCCTCTCGTGGCGACGCCTCCTCCGCGCTGCGTGCCGGACTTGCCTACGTCGATGCCAGCACAGGCAGCTTTGCCTGTGTCCAATGGGCGCCAGACGATCTACCCGATGCGCTCACGGCGGAACTGCAGCGCCTCATGCCCGCCGAAATACTCCTCGCGGACGCCGCATCGGTCCAGGCCAGCGCTCCTCCGCTCGCCAACATCTTCGACCGCTTCACTGTCACCTCATGCCCATCTCACTACTTCGACGCCGAGAGCGCGCACATTCGCCTCTGCCGCCACTTCGGTGTGCCGACGCTCACAGCATTCGGCTGCGAAGACCTACCCCTCGCCACTGCCGCAGCCGGCGCAATCCTCACCTACCTGGAGCGCATGAATCCCGCGTTGCTGCGCCTCCTGACCGGCCTGCGCCGCTACGACACCAGTTCTTTCGTCGAAGTCGATGGCCGCACCTGGCGCGCCCTCGAAGTGCTGGAGCCTTCGCGCTCGGAAGCTAGTGTCAGCCGGAACCGGTCGCAGGCACCGACCCTGCTCGCCACGCTGGACGCCACACGCACCGCTATGGGCGCGCGTCTGCTCCGCCGCCAGCTCCTCCAGCCCCTCAAAGATCGGCTCGCGTTGGAAGAGCGACTAGACGCCGTTGCCGAGTTACACGAGCACGCATCCCTGCGCGAACACGTCGCGGCGATCCTCGACGGTCTTGGCGACCTTGAGCGCCTCACCGCCCGCGCCGTCCACGGCACTGCCGTTCCTCGTGAGCTTCACGCCCTGGCACATGGCTTGGAGCGTGTACCACACATCGCCTCGCTCCTTCGTGAGGCCCAGGCTCCCGCGCTCCAGCAGCTCCTCACGCCGCTCGACCCCTGCCCTGAAGTGCGCAACCTGATCGAGCGTGGCGTTGCTGACCCTGCCCTCGCCGAGGGACGCATCATTCGCGCCGGCTTCCATGAAGAGCTAGACGCACTGGTGAGCTCCATCCAGCAGGCGCGCGCATGGATCGCCGCATTGGAGACGACGGAACGCGAGCGCACTGGCATACGCTCGCTCAAGGTCGGCTATAACAAGGTCTTCGGCTACTACCTGGAGATCTCACGCCCAAATCTCTCCCGCGTGCCGGCCGACTATCAGCGCAAGCAAACTCTTGCCAACGGCGAGCGCTTCGTCACCACCGAGCTCAAGGAGCATGAGGCGCTTGTCATCCACGCCGAGGAGCAGATCGCCGACCTTGAGCGCACTCTCTACAACGACCTGCTCCGCAAGATCGCCGCATATCAGGCGCGGCTGCGTGCGACCGCGCTCGCGCTCGCTCAGGCCGATGTGTGGCTGGCGCTGGCGGAGATCGCCGTGGCCCGCCGCTACGTCCGACCTGAGCTGGACGATTCGACGCTGCTCGAGATCGTGGATGGCCGCCACCCCATCGTCGAGGCGACGCTCGATGGCGCCGAGTTCACCCCCAACGACATCCGCCTCGACGCGCTCGACTCCGGCTTGCCA
>DASVOW010000721.1:0-2347 GCA_036383155.1 Ktedonobacterales bacterium | reverse complement strand
GAAGGCCTCCGCCATGCGCACCTTGGCATCATAGACGTAGCCCTGCAACTCACAGAGGCCCTTGGGTTGCGGTACTATTGTGCCGTCGGCATAGACGACGGCATCGTAGGAGTCTTTCCAGGCGAGATTCTCGTAGCCGAGAGTTGAGTAGGTCTTGTATTCCTGGAAGCCGTCGCCGTCGAGGTCGCCGTACGCGTCGATCCATTTCAAGCAACCATTGGCGACCTCACGAAATTCGCGTAGCAGTTGCAGATCGCCAGTCCAGCGATAGGTCTCGGAGAGGACGGTGAGATAGAGGATGGTGGCGTCGGCGGTGCCGTAGTAGGGCGTGAACGGGATCTTGTTGAAGTGAGCAAGCTCGCCAAAGCGGATCTCATGGAGTATCTTGCCGGGTTGGGCGTCGCGCCAGTCGTCGCGCTCCGTAGCTTGATATTCCGCCAGCCGCTTGAGCGCACCACGCGCGAAGCCGGGAGCAACCGACATGTTTTGTAAAGAGACGATCAGGCTGTCGCGGCCAAAGAGCGTGACAAACCACGGTACGCCGGCGGCGGGTACCCAAGCCTCATCGGAGACATCCATGTCATAAATGCGCAAGGCGCCCATGTCTTCGACCGCCTTGCTGTGCATGCGGTAGACATGCTCGTTGGGGGTCTCGATGGTGGTGCAGCTCGCGAGCCAGCGCGCCTGGCGTTCATCAAAGTCGCTCGATGAGTCCTCTACTGGGGAAGGCGCGGCGCCGGAGGCGAAGGCAGGCGCGAAACTCTCTGTATGGTGCCCGCTGTGCTTCCTGGTGTGTGGCCCGTGTTCGAGAATGAATTCGCCGCAGCTATGCCACTCCACACTGGGCTGTAGATTGATTTCGAAGTAGACGCGGCCATTAGCGAAGCTAACTGGGGCTTGCCCCTGCGACACCGAATAGCTAACGGTGCGGTGGAAGTCTTTGTAGTCGTAGGAGGTTCGCAGCGTGCAGTCACTTTGGCTCCAGGTGGTGTGCGTGCTACCGCGGATCACGAAGCGCCTGGATTTGACCTCGAAGATGTCGGCAAAGTCGGAGCGAAGCTCGATCCCTAAGAGCACGCGGACAGGCTTCATCGAGTAGTTCGCGAGGTAGAAGTCCTCATGGATGCCTTCCTCCACTTGGCGATCCACGGTGAGGCTCAAGCTGTTTTCGGGGATCTCGCCCTCATCTGTGAAGATCGTCGGATTGGTCAGGTGGATGCGCGACGCATAGAAGCTGAGTGGACCAGAAGTCACGAGCTTCCAGGGGTGGCGGTTGATTAAGAGCTGGTAATAGGAGATGAAGCGCGTGTCGATGGCGAAGATGCCCTCCTCGGTGTCTGGGCGGATCTCACCTCGCTCATCAGTGACGCAAAACGTGCGACCTTGGCTGATAGTAATACCTGGTGGCGCAACCTGGATCTCGGTTGGCATAGATTCCTCCATGCTGCAGGCATGTGGCAAGCAGTGCTCGACGTGCTGGTGCGCAGTGCATCCGATACCAGTACATTATGTTGCATAGACGATACCAGTCGATGCTGCCTCGCGCCAGGGCAGATGTGGAGTAGTGGCATGGGCGGGTCTTGTGGGTAGGCTATTTTGTAAAGCTGAAGTGGAGCGTGTCGTCGGCCATGTGAAGCTCCGTCACGTGGAGGTCGGGCGTCAGATGCGTTAGTGCTTCGTTGATGGTCGTCTCCAGCTCGGCGTTCGATTCCCACATGTTGAGGGGGAAGTCAACGGCGGTGTCACGCGCTCTTATGCGGCCATTGACGACATACAAATGGGTTGTCACGATGTGTGGCTTGCCGCCAAGCTGATATGTCACCTGAACGCCATCGGTGCCGATGAAGTGAACCTTCGAGTCAGTTGGCACACCTTTCTTTGCGGCAGCTTGCTGGATTGTGGCGTTGATGTCGGCGGCTTTGATGGGAAGAACGTCGGAGTATGGCCCTTTCGGCAAACGTGGGAGCACTTGTTCGAGAGAATTGGACGCGCCATCAAACAGGCTGTCGAGGCCAGCGCGGATCTGACTATCGTATGCCGTGTGCAATGCAGGACGGAATACGAAGCTCCAGAGACCGATGCTGCAACAGCTTGCGACTACGACGAGGGCGAGCAGCGCCAGCAGTGTACGTTGCAGGCAAGAGCGGCCACGACGCCGCGCTGATTGTACCGTTGGAGGGTATGCTGGTCGTGGCTGTGCTGCCAGGGTGGGCCAGTGGGCGGGCGCTGCGCCGGATGGGCTGAATTGGCCTCCCGCATTGGGGGCGTACGGATCGTACGAACTGCCTGAGATGTACTCGGTCGGGGCGTCCCCTGTTGTGGACGTTGAGGTGATAGGCGAGCCATT
>DASVOW010000720.1:0-2969 GCA_036383155.1 Ktedonobacterales bacterium | reverse complement strand
CAACTGACGACGAAACGCGTGCCTCCTTTGAAGCGTATGTTGCCGCCCATCTTCACCGTTACGCCGTACCTGCGAGCATCCAACGCTCGCGGATCTTTAGTTGTCCCAAATGCGACTCAACGCTTACATCTCAACAGATAGAGCGCCGGCGGGATCTGGGGTTTAGTTGGATAGAATGTCCTGTATGCGAGACCCGATTCGATCTCGTAGATCGCCCGCAAGCAAGAGCGATGAGCCTTGATACCCGTGTCGCGATCATGGACTCTACAGCCAACCAGAGACGTAATCGCGAGATGGCAGCAATCATTATCGAGGGCAAGCGCACAACGAATCAGTTTGATGTGTTTCTCTGCCATCACAATACTGATAAACCTGCTGTGAAAGAAATCGCTGAGCAGCTTCTCGAACGTGGAATCCGCCCATGGCTGGATGAGTGGGAAGTCCCCCCAGGCCAATCTTGGCAACGCGCAATCGAAGCGCAAATTGAGTCAATTCCAAGCGCCGCCATCTTTTTGGGCTCCTCTGAAGCCGCACCATGGCGCGATTTGGAGTTGGAGGCATTCCTGCGGCAATTCGCTAAACGCGGCGTCCCGCTCATTCCTGTCATCCTCCCGACCTGTAGGGAACGTCCTCCAAAGCTACCGGTGTTTCTTGAAGGCATGCAATGGGTGGACTTCCGTACAAGCCACCCATCCCCGATCGATCAACTCGTGTGGGGCGTCACACGTGATCGTCAGTATCGCTTACCGCTTGCTATTTGACCTAGAACGGACGGCTATAGCCCCTTGTGCACGAGGAGAGTACAGACAATCGGGCCCGAATTCGGTGAGTTCGTCGTGCTCACTGCAGGTGAGGTACTCCCCATTGTTTGGACAGTAGTGGTGACAGTTCAGGCAAAGCTGGGATAGAGGGGCTGACCGCCGAAGAGGGTCTCGAGTGCAGTCAGGAGCTTGGCGCCTTGTTTGCTTAGGGTGGGGAGATAGCCTCTGATCCGACTGAATGCCTCGGCACCGCTGTCTGAGCGGAAGCATCCGGAGACTTTCTGCTGGACTTTGAGCATGCGCAGATCGCGCTCGGCCTGGTTGTTGTCGAAGGGGATGGTCAGGTCGTCGAGGAAGGCCAAGACCTGATCGCGCCTGAGCCAGAGCCGTTCGAGCAGGTTACGCGCGGGGGATTGTTTGATTCGTCCGCGCCGCCGCGGACCGCGTTCGGGTGAGGAGGGAGGTGGATTGGCCGCGAGTCCGGTGCCCAGCAGTGTGTCGTAGCGGATGACGAAGGCGTCTCGCAGCACAGCGGGAAGGCGGCTGTGCCCTAGCGTCCGGGCCTGCTCGACCGCTGCCTTCATTTCGAGGAGCAGTGCCTTGAGGTCCTTGGCCCAGCCCTGCTGATACTGCGCCTCGAGGAAGGTGAGCTCACGCAGATGGTGAATGTTGCAGAGCGCATGGCGGCAGGTGGTGTGCGCGCGGTAGGCGGCCCAGCCGTCGTGGACGCTGACGCCGGTGTAGTCCGGCAAGATGCCGATGGCCTCGGTGGCCTCGCTCCCACGCTTGGTGTGGATCGCGTAGTGCGTCAGCCGCGCAGTGCTGGCCACATGCGCCCAGGCCAGTCGTCCCGCCTGCCGCACGCCGGTCTCGTCGCTGTGCAGCACCGGCACTCGCCGCAGCGCCGCCTTGATCGCAGCCTCCACCGGCTCCAGCACTGTGGCGCCTTGCTGGACCCACTGCACGAGCGTCCCGAGCGAGAGGTGCGTGCCGAACAGATCAGCGAGGAGCTCACGCACGCGCCCATACGGCACGAGTTGCTGCTCGACCAGATACACGACCAATGCCCGCAGGTGCGGTCCGTACTGTGCCCGGCTCGATGCCTCAGACGGGAACGCGCCGACACTCACCGTTTGGCATGTCGGACACCGCACGTGCAGCGCTTGATGTTCGGTGACGCGCAGCCGCACCGGCGGGAGATCCTGCACCTGGCGGCGTTCGCGCAGCACCACCGACGCATCCACATCCAGCGATGCCTGGCATCCGGCACAGATGGCCGGCCGATGCGCCACCACGTCGTCGGGCGTCGGCACCAGATGCAGCGTCTCGCCCCGGTGGCCCACCTGTCCGCCCGGCTTCTTCCCACTCCTACGACGGAGACTCTTCGTCTTGCTGGGCTTGCGCGCCAGTCCATCGCTCGACGGCGGTTTGCTACTGTTGTGGCTATCCTTGGCCAACCGCGCCTCCAACTCCCGCACGCGCTCCAGCAGCGCTGCGTTCTGCGCCAGCACCAGGGCCAGTTGCTGGCGTTGCTGCGCGTTTTCGGCTTGCAGGGCAACAATCTCGTCTTCTGGCGTCATGCCTCTACACTACACCCACAGCGCAAGTCCGGCTGAACAGTTACCAGTGGCGGGTAGTATTGGATGGATGTCAAGTGAGTATGATTGTGTTCTCCATTCAGGGGTCTCCTGAATAGTAGGAGGGATTCCGCATGCGATTGTGGCGTATCCTACCGCCATTTGCAAGGAGACGGCCCTACGGGCCCCTTGGTGTGGCTGCAGCGATTCTCACTGTGCTTGCACTCGTGGCGATTCTCTTAAGCGGTACAGCTGGCATCTTCGCCTCTCCCAGGTCAACGTCGACGCCCGCGCCTGATACGCATCGCAGTCATCAGGTCCGCCTCCATGGCGTCAAGCCACGTGCGCTGAATGATCTCAAGGCCACAGGCAAAGAGGATGGGGCTCATATGCTCCACCTCTCCATCGCCTTGCGCCTCGCCCAACCTATAGCGCTTAACGAGCTGATTGCCGAGCAGCAGGCACATGGCTCGGCGAAGTATCACCAATATCTCACGCCCCAGAGTTTCACGGATCACTATGCCCCTTCTGCCAGCGATGTGGCGTCGGTGCGCGCGTTCCTGCAGCAGCATGGCTTGAAGGTAACAGCCGTCGCCTCGAACCGCCTGTTCGTCAATGCCGAGGGATCTGT
>DASVOW010000719.1:0-5121 GCA_036383155.1 Ktedonobacterales bacterium | reverse complement strand
CATGTTCCTGCTCTCCGAGCCAAGCCAGCAGGATCGCGCCTCCACCGGCTACCGCGACATTCTCGCGCTCTACCAGCATATGAGGGGAAATGCTTACAAAGTAACGGTACGTGGCGCAAAGCACGATAATTTTCTCGACCTGGCCGTCTGTTTCGCTCCCGTGCTGAAAATCGCGGGTGGCCTGGGATCCATTGACGGGCGGCGCGGCCTCGCGATCACAAATGCCTACATCCAGGCATTCTTCGACACCTCCTTGGGTCAGGGAAACACGCGCCTGCTCGAAGGACCCTCGACGGCATACCCCGAAATTCAGTTCGAGTCACGGAGTGCTAGATGAGAGATCAACAAGAATTCTCCATGTATTCTTCACTTATCTCGACCGCATATCGGTCTGCTACGTCGCAGCCGCGTCCTGCCCATTAGGAGTGCCATCCTCTTGAGGCTCGGACATGGCCGGGTGCGCATTCGCCAGGTTCACACGCGCCGCGTCATACTTCACGCCCACCTCTGCGATGCGCTCACCCTCGAAGCGAAATACCAAAGCTCCGCTGACGGCTCTCTCGCGCTCCTGTGTCGGGTTCCAGCTCATCGTGTAGCGTGCAGCGAGCCGACCCGGCAGCGCATAGATGTTGACATCCTCGAAGCGAGCGTCAGGATAACGGCTCAGCGCATCCACCGCATATGCGCGTAGCGACGCCTTATCATGAATCGGGCCGCTGGCTGGTGGCGCATTGTTCGGCAGATGATAGCGGATTGTCTCGGTGCAGAGGGCGAGCGCGTCATCCAACCGTCCCTCAGAGAGCGCGGTGAGGTACGATCGGGCCACCTCCGCCTGCTGTTCCTGCTCAGGCGTCATCTCTGCACGCATCGCTCCTGCGACATGGGCCAGCAACGTCTCCAATTCGAACGGCATAAACAGACAAAACGCAAAACCGGCATTCCTTGCGGCTTCATCCGTGACATTCCATCCGGTCACGATTCCCACTGGCGTTGGGCTGGCTTGCCGCACCAGCGCAGCCGATGCCTGCAGCGGATCGCTGAGGCGGACATCGAGCAGTTCCGTCAGGACGAGCCCAAACGTCTCCTCACTCAAGAGCGAAGACGCCTGAGCCAGTGAGGTCGCATGCCGCAGAACGTAGCCCTCCTCGCGCAAGATATCAGAGAGGGTCTCTCGGAGGAGCGCGTCAGCCACCACCAGCAGGATACGTGTTGAGGTCTTAGGGGACGGCTTATGTGCATTCATGGCGCATCAGCCCTTCATTCGCCTCGGAGGCGAGCCAGACGACACACATCCCAACAAGCACATCCCAGCACATCATGTCGCCTCTAGACAACCGCCAGCCATCGAAGCAACATGCTGTACCGCACAGTGTACGCTACATCGCTGCTGAGTGCAATTAGCGAATTTGACGATATGTACACTAGTCAGCGCGCTGAAACGACCGCCAGCACTCGTTCCCAAATCATGATATGCTGCTCGATAACACCGAGTGCTGCAGTTGCGGCACGAGCGGGCAATCAGGCGAGCCGCGTGTACCAACGAATCACGTCCGCGCGTGTAATAGCATGTAATTGCATGTAATGGATAGTACTCTCGGAGCCCGCACTGGCGGGAGAAGCAAGAGCACATCACATTTGAGTATAGACTGAAGACGAGACCTGTTTGAGAAGGGCGCCAAGGCGACAGAGCGAAAGAGGCATATGCATGAGAGATACGGCGAAGCTGCAGCCCGCGCTCTCCATCGTCATCCCCGCCTATAACGAGGCCGCGCGCCTCCCCACCAGCCTGGAAGCCCTGCGCCGCTACCTGACGACCCTGCCATACCCGTCCGAAGTCGTGGTTGCCGACGATGGCAGCACCGACGGCACATCCGCCGTCGTCAAGCGCCTGATACGCGCGTGGCGCACGCCGCCTGTGCTTCGCCTCGTGAGCGGTCCCCATCTCGGCAAGGGTGGCGCCGTCCGCGCTGGTGTGCTGGCCGCCACCGGCGACTACATCGCCCTCGCCGACGCCGACTTCTCCATGCCCGTCGCGGAATTTGACCGCTTCAAGCCCAGCGCGCTCGGCGCATACGATCTGGCAATCGGATCGCGCGAGGCACCAGGCGCACGCCGCTACGACGAACCGCTCCACCGCCACCTCATGGGTCGCGCCTTCAACGCTCTCGTGCAGCTCTTGTTGTTGTCGGGCATTCAAGACACCCAGTGCGGCTTCAAATGCCTCCGACGCGAGGTCGCCCATGAGCTTTGCCGGCGGCAGACCATCTCCGGCTGGGGCTTCGACGTCGAGCTGCTCTACATGGCTCGCAAGCGCGGTTATCGCATCCGCGAGGTGCCCATCTCCTGGCACTACATGCCCGGCAGCCGCATCAATCCCCTCCGCGACACTCTGACGATGCTGCGCGACATCCTCACTATCCGTGCCAATGGCGCGCGCGGCCACTACGACGCCCCCGTCGCCATGTCCGCCCCTGTCGCCATTCTCGCCAAATCGCTCCCGCCCGTCTCTCCGCCCGTCTCCGACTCCATGAGCGTCCACACCGCTGAGTAGCCATCAAGTAGTCACCACCGAGAAAGCCGTTGCTACGCAGCAAGCCGTCTTGGCAATGAGCATAGGGGGACTTCGCAATGCAGTCGGGCTACGGCCTGTGTCGTACAGGCGTACCGTGCTGTTCATGCTGGACACCTGGTCGACTAGGCGATAATGGCTGTCCAGCCACTGCTGCACTGCTTGCTGCTGGGCGGCATCTCTTGCGCTGCCAACGTCACCCGCAACGAAATATAGGCGGGGATGTTGCGCCGCATACGCCGCCAGTTCGACCCACGCGTCGGCACCGGATGAGTTGGGAACACGATCCGTCGCGACGTAGTTAGCAAGGTCGCTCGCATGGAAGTAGTACAGGTAATACTCGAATTCGTAGTTCTGACAGCCTGGGGCGTACTGCCCTTTGAAATCGCAGACCACACCATCCCCACGTTGGAAATGCTGGGCCAGCCAGTTCGTTGGGGTGCGCCAGTCTCCGAGCTGCTCTGTTGCATAGAATGACGGAGTGGCCGCCAGCGTGCCTACTGCGAGGCCAATAAATACGATAGCCCGTGCCCAGCGCCATGTGAGCGCGGAGATGCCCAGGCCCAGTGCGAGGTCAATCGCTGGCACGATGGTCATTAGATAGCGGTCGGAGAATACATGCTGCGTGGTAAATCGCGAAGCGATGTAGCTTGCCATCACTGGTATCAGCAGCCAGCATACAAGCGAGACGACGAGTGGAACGCGATCATGCGGCTTGTCGGACTGCGCCTGGCTCATGCCATCACCCACGGGCGTGCTGTGTACAAGCCGGTGGCCCCACGCTGACCGCGATATCACCCATGCCGCCAGTCCGGCAAGCAAGGCTGCGCCTACTATCAGGCGCGCTAGTCCTCCTCCGCTGCTCACATAGACTATGTACAGATGGGGGAGGTCGCTCAGCTGCGGAGCGCCGAGCCACAGCGTCTTGGTAGGATTGCGCCCACTTGCGCTCATGAGCGGAATGATGACGAGCCCAATGAGTACATATGCCCCGGCAAAGGGGAGTAGGAGTGATCGCGCTCGGGTCTGCACGCGGCTCCGGATGATGCAGAGCAAGCAGATTACAGCTCCCTGCGTCAGGAGGATCAGCAAGCTCAAGACATGCGCATAGATCGCCAGGGCACTCACAGCGATGAAGCACGCCCACCAGCGCTTACTGGCTTTGCTGCCTGTTATGAGAGTCAGCAAGGCGTACCAAGAGAGGCATATGAGCAGGAGTTGGAGGCCATACGCGCGTGCCTGGTGGGCTGCATATAATGGATACCGATTGAATAGATACAGGACAGCAGCCGCGATTCCCGCCGTCTTGCTGGCAAAGCGCCGCCCGAGTAGGAATACCACGCCTGCGCTGAGCGCCGCAAAGACAGCGGATGGCAAGCGCAAAACCAACTCAGTGGCCGTCACGCCAAACAACGCCACGACATGTACCCACCCGTGCAAGATGACGTAGTAGAGGACCATGTTCGTCTCGCCAGTGTCAAAGCCATTCCAAAGCACTGGCAGTGGCTGAATGGCAAAGATTGCTGAGAAGCTCTCATCGTACCAGATGGCCGCCTTGCCCAACGCATACAGGTAGAAGCAGAATGCGAGCGCCCAGATGACCACAAAAATAATCGGATCTCGCGCGATGAAGGTTCGCGCCCGTAGAAGTGCTGCCGTAAGTCGTCCGATCCTCGGGCGCACGCGAACTTCACTGGTCACCATCGTTTGTTCCCATCCCCTTCCACACAGCACCATCCTGACGAAGTGGAGCCACCGGGGGACAATTATAGTGAGGCAAGGATGGGTTGTCCATATGCAGGGACTATGTTCCGCTCAATCCGTCACTGCGTCTGCTTATCCTCAAAATACCACTCGGCGGCATCATTGCCCAGCCGCGGTTCGGCGCTGTTCGTCCCGATCTGCCCAAGCTGTTGATCTGAGACAGCGTACCGCCCCACCACCATGCCGCGTCTGCCCCCGCCGTCATTCACGCCGAATCGCTCCTTGCCGCTCCTTCGCCCTTCTCCGGCTCCTTCCGCATCCACATCACCACGTAGCCACCAAATCGTCACCAGGTAGCCGTGCATTGCATACCAGCGACAAACAAAACGCCCGCGATACCCCATTTGCCTGCGGTATCACGGGCGTATACACAACCGCCGAGCGTCTCCAACAGCCGCGACGGCCTACGCCTCCGACTCTTCGAGCAACCGTCGCAGCGCGGAGAAGCGATCATCTGCCTGGTCGGGCTGGCAATCGCACGGACCCTCATTCAGATCGTGGCCACATTGTGGGCACAGCCCAGCGCAATCCTCCTTGCACAGCGTCTGCATCGGCAGCGCCAGCACGAGGTTCTGCCGGATCGCCTCACGTAGATCGAGCAGGTGGTTGCGGTCGATGGGGAACGAGAGATCATCCTCATCCGGCGGTGGCACCGGCACCCCCGTCTCCACATCGATCGTCGGATAAAACTGCTCGCGCAGCGGGAATGACACCGTCGTAGTGTAATCCTTCAAGCAGCGCGTGCATTGCAGCTGGACCGGTATCTCCACCGTCCCATCCGCGAAGAT
>DASVOW010000718.1:0-9089 GCA_036383155.1 Ktedonobacterales bacterium | reverse complement strand
GCATCGCTGTATTTTGCAATCTCGCGAGCGGTCATCGAAGCGATGATGAGCGTGTCGTGGAGCGCTTGGACGGGATCTTTGGTGAAGTAGCTGTCTTCCATGGCGTTGAAGAGGTTGACTTTCTTATCGCCGATGGTAGCGCCGTGGGCTATGCACTGCGCTTTGTCGTTGATGTAGGCGGTGGGCTTGTCGTCGGGGCCGGGACAGAGCAGCACACCGAGCTGCTCGATCATGCGCTCAACGACCACCGTCTCGTCGGCCTCGGGCTGGAAGAAGTAGTGCTCGGGGTAGAGATAGCCTTCGAGGGCGTAGACCACCCCAGAGCCCGTCTTCGGCTGCTGGACGTACCAGTACTTTTCCCAGAGCTTGGTCTTGTCGGGCTCGATGCCGGACTTCGCCATGGCGAGGAAGTTGTCGCTGTTGAATTTGGGCAGGTCTTTGGCCAGATAGGCGGGGTACTCGGTGACGCGCTTGCCGTCGGGGACGCCCGCCAGACGTTCGTCGGGCTTGCCGTTCTGCAGGGTGGCGAGGATCTTATCCATCGTCAGGTTGGCCTGCAGATCATAGACGCCGGGCTCGATGCCGCTATCCAGATGGCGGTAGCGCGCCCAGACGCGGAAGAGCTGCGCGTTGCGGATCAGGCCCGCCTTTTGCAGATTGTCGGCGACGGCAGCGGCGGAGTCGCCCTTGTTGACGACGAAATGCACGGTCGCGGTCGAGTTTGACGATGGCTGGGTGATGTAGAGCGCGGCGGTGGAGGCGCCGAAGCCGAGGGCCAGCGCCAACAACGAGACGATAACGACGATCACGAGTCCGGCTCGCTTCATAACGCGCCGCCCTCCTTCTCTAGCTGGCGGTTAAAACCGCGCCTAAAGGCGGCTGTCGCCGCCGCAAAGTCCGGCCAGTGCCTGGCAGTCAATTCGCGGACTGAGGTCAGGTAAAATTACGCCTGATGGCTGGTACCAGAACATGTACACGGCATCTATGCACACACCTCTTCAGGAAACACCAACGGACTGCCGCAGTGGTGTTTTAGTGGGCCAGATTGGCTATCGCTCGGTTCTGCGGGCGGGCTGTGCTGCCACCAAACACCGATACCACTACGGCTCGCTCGCGCGGGAGTGGGAGTCGTCCACATCCCGCGGAGGAGAGGCTGGAGGCTGCGCCTGTCGCGTCTGCTCCTGGTGGCGCGCGTCGAGGTATTCCTGGAGGATCACGGCGGCAGCGGCGGCGTCGATGCGCTCGCGAATGCGCTCGGGACGCACGCCTGCCGCGCGGAGCTGCTCTTCGGCGCGCACGGTGGAGAGCGTCTCATCGGCATAGACGAGCGGCACAGACAGGCGCGCACGCAGCTTCTCGGCGAACGTCTGCACCGACTGCGCCTGCGTGTGGAGCTTGCCATCGAAGCTGACCGGCAGGCCGACGACGACCTGCTCGGCGCCGCTCGCATCCACCACGCGAGCGATGGCGGCGATGGCGGCGGCATTCGAGGTGCGGCGGATGGTGCTATGCGGCGACGCCAGCAGCTCCAGCTCGTCGCTCACCGCGACGCCGATTCGCGCTTGTCCGACATCCAATGCGACGATCACCATGTGTCTCTTCTGCCTCGTTCCGTGTGGCGCAGGCTGGCAGAAAGTGTGCCACCCCCGCCATTTTACGGCTGCGGGCGTGGTGGTGGCAAGCGCAAGCGCGGAAGGTCATGCATGGGGTAGTAGACATACTATGACACAAGACGAGTCAGAAGTCCTATCGTCCGGGAGAAGTGCTAGTCAGAGCGTGTCTACTATGGTAGACTCATCGGGCAATCATTGGGCGCCGCTGGCGCAGAGGCTCGTAGCAGATCTGCCCGGGTGAAGACCCCCGACGTTGGATCTTGGGATGGCTTCGACCACCAGGAGAGGAGCTCGAACTTGACTACGTTCTGGATCGTCATTATCGTCGTCGCCATCATCGTCGCCACTATCAATTTCGCCATCGCCGCGGCACGCCGCAAAACGCCTATCGTGGCGCTGGTGCGGGGCGTGGCCGGGCTGCTCAGTCTGCTCGTGGCCGTTGGCATTGTCGTCGGTAAAGCTATCGTCATTCAGCATCCGTACTTGACCCGGGAGAATGTCTTCATCGGCTTCGGCGTGTTTGTCTTCGCCGTGCTGTGGCTGCCCAGCTATGTCGAGCGCAGCCGGGGCGAAGAGCCCAAGGTGACGTTGCAGCAACGCGCGGCACGGCCTGCCAATGCGACCATTCGCCTGCGCGATGCCAAGTCCTCCGCCGACGAGTGGGTCAACTAAATGCAGCGGGTGAGCGACCAGCAGATCGGGGCATATCTCCGCCAGCATGCCATCGCCGGTCTCGATGGCGCTCTCCGCATCGAGCCGCTGCCCGCCGACTTCGATGGGCAGCGGTTTCGCGTCTCGTCGGGCAGCGTGCGGGCCGTGTTGAAGCGCTACAGTTCAGCCTCCGTTGAGAGCGCACGCCGTGAGATCGCGGGATTGCATCTAGGGAGCGGCGTGGGGCTGGCTCCGGCGCTATTGCTCGGCGATGAAGCGGGCGAGGGGCTCGGCGGGCCAGTGGTGGTCTATGAGGAGCCCGCGGGGACGGCGCTCGGGAGCGAGCCCTTAGATGCGGGATCGGTGCAGGGCTGGCTGTTCCTGCTGCTGACACTGCATCATCTGCCCACGACGGGCGTGACGCTGTCTTCGAGTATGAGCCAGGATGCGGCGACATGGTGGCAGCGCACGCAAGCGGCATGGAGCGAGTGCCGCGCGGCATATGGAGAGGCGACGTTTGGCCCGTTGATGCAGGCGTTGAGCCGTCTGCACGCCATTGTGGGCGCGCGCATCGAAGCCAATCGCGGCCTGTGGAACGGCGTGACGCGCCGCCTCTGCCACGGCAACCCGGTGCCGGCGCACATGGTGCGCGCCGGTGGGCGGCTGATGCTGATCGAGTGGGAAGGCTTCGGCCTGGGCGATCCGGCGATGGAGGTTGGCCGCGCCGCCGCATTGGCCGCCCTCTCGGGCGAGATCGACGCCGACCAGTATGTGCACTTCGTCGCCGACTACCTCGCGGGCATGCGCGACCTGCGCGATACCACATTGGAGAACCGGCTGCATATCTTCGCATCGGTGCTGCCGCTGGGTTTTTGCTTCGTCGTATTGCGGCTGCTGGCGCAACGCGGCGCGCTCTCCGCAGCTGAGCGCGAGCGCAGCATCGCACAGGTGACACGCGCCCTCATGTGGATTCAGGATACCCTGGGCGTCGAGGCTGGCGACCCGGCGACGCTGCTCGCGCCCCTGCGCCAGTTGGCGTGATGGTCTGTTACGCGCGCTTCTGTTATTCGCGCTGCCTCATATTTTCTGGCCGAAGGCGACATACAGCGGCCAGACGCACTGCCCACGCTCAATCTCGTCCTGGGCGGCATGGAGCGCGCCCACATATGCCTGCTCGGTGGTGATGCCGAGCGCGGGAATGATCGATTTGAGCGCGCCCATAGCCGAGAGGTAGTCTGTCTGCGCCATGACGCCAAGGCGTCCCCCGTGTGGCCCGATGGGCATATCCACCGTGCGGGAGGTCACGCTCGACAGCCCCGCCTGCTCTAGAAATGCGCCAATCTTGCGCGCGAGTAGGAACTCGATGTCACGGCGCGCGCAGAGATCAACGGCCCACTCGGCGAGCAGCTCCAGCGCGGGGCCGCCATAGACGAAGTCATCCTCGATGATCTCGACCCAGCCACCATGGCTGGCGACGCGCGCCAGCTCGCCAGCGACATCCTGCCAGCGGTTCGCGGGGAGGGCAGCCGCCAAACCGCGCATATGCACGAAGTCGAAGCCATCGTCAATGAATGGCAGCCCGTCGAGCACGTTACCGCTGACAAACGCATAATTCTCCGGCTGATTCGTCCGCTGGCCGTCCTTGCGCTCCTCGTCGGGATCGTGGAGGTCGAGGCCGATGACGTTGGCACCGGGGAACTGCGTCGCCATCTCGATCGGCCAGCGTCCGGTGCCGCAGCCGACGTCGAGGATGCTGGTGGGGGAGCCGATGGGCGCGACATAATCTCCGTGGAACACATAGCGCAGCATGAAGTGCTGGAAGTCGAGTCGGCTGACCTCCTGCTCATCTTTCGGCAATACATAGGGGGCGCTCGCGGTGTGACGCCTATCGCCCATCCAGGCCCAACGGGGAGTGGCAGGGATTGCCGGAAGCGGGCCACCAGAAGCACGTTGCTTGCGAAAACGGTCGAACCATGCCATATGCGCTGTGCCCTCGTTTCTTCGCGTATGACGGCTCGGCCTGTTTCCTTCCACCTGCCAGCGCGTGAGTTGTGTCATGTTGCGCTGCGACACGTGGTTTTGGCTGGTGTCGTGCGCGTGTGGTTAACGCTACACAGTGACGGCGTGGATGTCAATGGCTGTGCTGGCCTTCCGCGAGAAAAGATGAGAAGCCGAGCGATGCGCGACCTGCGAGTGGATGGGAGCGTGTCCGGCGGATGTGCGCCACGAAAGGGACCGGCAGGCATAAGGCTGGCATGGGCTTTGCCATATAAGAGACGGAATGCAACACACGGTCAGCAGAAGAAGGAAGCAAGGAGTGTATCGTGCAGCACCTCACGAGCTTGTGGATCAGTCTGCATAAGCGCGGAATCCAGGCCATTCTAGTTGCCGGGTGCCTGCTTGGCTTTGGCTTCGGGCAGGCGCTGGGCGCCACCTACGGGCCGCACGCAAATCGCGCTTTTCATGTGCCAATTGGCGGGGTGGGCGCTCTCGTGGGGGCGAATCGGGCTAGTAGCGGCCTCGGCAATGCTGTCGGGGGGCAGCAGGGGACAGGCGCGCAGAAGCAGAGACCGGCGGTCTCGCACGCTACGCCAGCGCAACGGACATCGAGCGGGACGGCGACGCAGGCGCCAACCACATCGAGCAGCGCGGCGACACAATCGTCATCGAGCAACGGCCATCAGGCGGACAAAGATGGGAGCCATGGCAACGGGAAGGGGAAAGAGAAAGGTCACGACGGCAAGAAGTCCCCAAAAACGAAGGGCCACCGCACGGGAAATGACGGTGGCGCCGACACAAAGCAGGGCAAGGATGGCGGCAAGCATGAGAAGGGTGGTCATGGACACCACGGGGGCTAAGAAGGCGTCACCATTCTCGGCGTCTCCCTCTCCTTTATGCTCTACAGGGGAACCCCCGGTGCGAACGCATGAACGATGTTTGGAATGGCAGGCCCCAACACGACGATGAAGATCGGTGGGAAGATGAGGAACGCCATCGGGAAGAGCATCTTGATCGGCGCAAGCTGCGCCTGTCGCTCGGCATATTGGCGGCGGCGCACACGCATCTCGACCGCCTGGATGCGTAGCACGTTGGCGACGCTCGCGCCTAGCTGCTCCGCCTGAATGATCGCCGAGATGAACGCGCTGAGGTCGTCAACGCCGGTGCGCTCTACCAGGGCACGTAGGGCATCGCGCCGTGCTACACCGATGCGCATCTCTTGAATCACGCGGGCAAACTCGCGGGTCAGCGCGTTATCTGACTTGCTGACGACACGGGCGAGCGCCTGATCGAAGCCAAGGCCGGCCTCGACGCTGATGGTCAGCAGATCGATGGCATCGGGCAAGGCGCGCGCTACGGCGAGCTTGCGCTGTGAGATTTGCCCGCGCAGCCAGATGTCCGGTCCGAAGTAGCCCACCGCGCCCAGCAGGATGATGAAAAAGAAGAGCGCGAAGATGTTAACGTTGAAGCGGAAGCCAAGGCCAAACGCCAAGCCGATACCGACAACAGTGGCAAGTCCCTTCATCCCCATAAAATCGGAGACCTGCGTGCGCTGCGACAAGCCGGCATACATGAGCTGCTTTTGGGTGTTTTCCATGGCGCTCGCGGGAGTCAGCCGGGACATCACTTTTGCCATCTGAGAGGAGAGCGGCTTGAAGAAACGCTCGGCGAACGGTGCCTGCATCTCGATCTCTTCGAGAGTGCGGCTGCGCTTAGTTGCCTGGATGAGGCGTTCTTCGATGGGGTCGCGGCGGGCGGGCATGGCGACCCCCATCACCGCGAGCAGCACGCCAAGAAACGCCAGGAACCCCGCGATGAGCGAAAGAGCGAAGGGCCCCAGGAGATTCAACATCCCTGCCTCCTTATCAATGCTACGGTGAATATCATGTTACAGCCGGTTGGCACGATGCTCAGACCTGAATATTGACGATCTGCTTGATGATCAGGAAGCCTGTTCCAAGCATGACGACGCTGCAGCCTAACATCGTCCACCCGCAGAACATGGTAGACGAGAAGACGCCGAGCATGTAGGTCGGATTGATGATGCCGAGCATTACCGCCAGGCCGACGGGCAGCAACGCGATGATATAGCCTGAAAACTGTTGCTGTGAGGTGAGCACGCGCACGGTGCCCTGGAGCTTCACGCGCTCGCGGATCGTATTGGCGATGGTCTCCATCACTTCGACGAGGTTGCCGCCGACCTCTCGCTGCACGTTAATCGCTGTGACGAACAATTCCAGGTCTTCCGATTGCATGCGATCGACCAGATTCGCCAGCGCCTCTTCGGGCGAGAGGCCAAGGCCTACCTCGCGGACAACGCGATCGAACTCCAGCGAGATCGGCGGCGTGCCCTCGCGCGCCACCAACTCCATCGCCTGGAGCAAGCTATAGCCGGAACGCAGAGCGCCCGACATCAGCGTGATCGTATCGGCGAGCTGGCCGTCGAACAATTGCTGGCGCGCGCGCTTTCGGCGCGCCACCCACATCAGCGGAAAGAAATAGCCGCACGCCAGCAGCAGCGCCGCCAGCAGCGGGCGACCACTTACCGGCACGGCGAAACCGAGGAGGAAACCGACGCTCGCCGCCGTCAGGCGCATCACGCGGAACTCGCCGACGGTGATCTTGAGGTCCGCCCGCGCCAAATCGCGCGCCAGCTTGATGTTGCCGGCCGTGACCTGCTCATCCTGGCGCCGGCGGTCACGACGGCCTCTGCGGTTGCGCATTTCGCTGATGGGAACGCTGACGTTGACCACCTGATCCAGGCGTCGCACCACATTTGTGGTATTGCCGTCGAGTGAGCGCTGCCAGCCGGCGAAGACCATGCCGATGGCACCCGCGATCATCAGGCCAAGCAGGAGCGCCAACCCCGTTCCACCAGCGTTGACATCGCCTATAACCAGGCCGCCCAACGCCAAAGCCGCCATACCATCCTCCACCACTCCGCGTCACACTCGCGAGGTATGTTTTCTCTGTGAATCGACAACTCAAAGGTGGGCGCGGCACTGCCCCGCCACGTTACGTCACGTCAAGCATATCCGGCCGCGCATGGCCTAGCCGCGCCAATTGGCATCGCCATAGCCAAAGACCGACGGCGGCAGATGGATGTTTGCCAGCTCGAACCGCTCGACGAAACTCGGGCGGATGCCGGTGGGACGCAACCGCCCCACGACACGCCCATTCTCGATGCCGCTCTGCTCGAAGATGAAGAGGTCCTGCATGCTGATGACGTCGCCTTCCATTCGCAGCACCTCGCTGATATTCGTCACCTTGCGGCTGCCGTCCTTCATGCGCTCCTGGTGGACGATGAGTTGGATAGCGCTGGCGATCTGCTCGCGGATCGCGCGCAGGGGCAGCTCCATTCCAGCCATCAGCACCAGCGTCTCCAGACGGCTCAACGTGTCGCGTGGGCTGTTCGAGTGGACGGTGGTCATACTGCCTTCGTGGCCGGTATTCATCGCCTGGAGCATGTCCAGCGCCTCGCCGCTACGGCACTCACCAACCACAATGCGGTCGGGGCGCATACGGAGAGCGTTTGCCACGAGGTCGCGGATGCTAATGCGCCCTTTGCCCTCGATGTTGGCGGGGCGCGCCTCCAGCGGGATCACATGCTCCTGCCGGAGCTGAAGCTCGGCGGCGTCCTCGATGGTGATGATGCGCTCGTCATTGGGGATGAAGCTCGAAAGCACATTCAGCAGTGTCGTCTTACCACTGCCGGTGCCGCCGGAGACGATGATGTTGAGGCGCACCTGCACACAGGCGCGCAAGAAGTCCACCATTGCGGGCGAGATCGAGCCGAAGCGCACCAGATCCTCCGGCTGGAGGGGCGTCTTCGAGAACTTTCGGATCGTGATCACCGGGCCGATCAGCGAGATAGGCGGGATCACCGCGTTTACACGCGAGCCATCAGGCAAACGCGCATCGACATAGGGGGAAGACTCATCGCAGCGGCGACCGAGCGGCGAGACGATGCGGTCGATCACGCGCATCACATGGTCGTCATCGCGGAAATGGATGTCGGTGCGATAGAGGCGGCCATGCTGCTCGACGTAGACCAGGCGCGGACCATTGACCATGATTTCTGTCACGGACTCATCGTTGAGTAGTGGCTCAATCGGACCGAAACCAAGGAGCTCCGCGGTGATCGCCTCGAAGAGGCGGTTGCGGTCCTGCCGGTTGAGGATGATCCCTTGTGTCTCAAGGACGCGATTGAAATGTTCCTCGATGGTACGGCGCACCGTAGCGGTCTGCGTCATATCCATCTTGGCGTCAAGCTCAGAGATCAGCGCATTCTGTACTTTGCGTTTCAGCTCAAAGAAGCTATTTTCGCGTGCGCTGTTGCCCCCGCCGACTTGTGCGCTCAATGGGCCGCGTGGTGTTGGCGGCAGATCAGCCGTGCCGCCGTAGCGGCCGCCTAGCGGCCCACTCTCCATGACACCACCGGCGCTGCTCCGCCCACCAACGGGACCGCGCGCTCCATCATTGCTCTGCCCATTGCCGTTGGAGGAGTCCTCAAAACGTCTCAATAGACCCACGATAGCCCCCTACCACTGACACCCAGCTGTGATACCCTGCTGTGTACTTCCCAAGCAACAACACTACTATAGTGAGATGGTTACAGCCCGTCAATGTAACACGACTTTCGGTACCTTACTTCATAATGCTGAGAGTGCCGATACTCTCGCCACTGCGCTTACCTGCCGAAGCCCCAACGGCGCTTCTCCTGATTGGCGTTTTCGGGCTCCTCGACCAGGCTGGCGGAGCGTTGCGCGAGCGTCTGCATCGCCTTTGAGATTGGCGCCGCTCGGTGCGACTGCACGAATGGGACGC
>DASVOW010000717.1:0-1776 GCA_036383155.1 Ktedonobacterales bacterium | reverse complement strand
TGGTGCCGCAGGATCAGCCCCAGCCCGATGCCCCAATCTGAGATCACGCCGAGCGTGAGGTTGCGCGCGCTCAGCGTCTCCAGCACCGGCATCACATCGGGATACAGCGCATAGCTGGCCGCGCTATCGAAAATCCGCTGGAGCCTCTGGACATGCCGCGCTAGCTCATCAGCATCGGCACCCGGCAAGCAAGGGCGCAGCAGCGCCGTGAAGTATGCGATCCACACGCTCGTGATCGCCTGTTCATCGCTCCAGGTGAACGGATCATCGCGTACCAGGCGGCGCAGCTCAGCCTCAGCCTCCGGCAGATGCTGCTCGATGCAGGCGCTTGCAACCGGCAGATCGTGTTCGGCGCAATAGCTGGCGACGATATCCACGACCGACGGATGGTGAGCCAGCAGGGTATACCCGACATCGAAGAAGACCGCGCGTACGGATTGTGGGTAAGGTAGGTAAAGAGGAGAGCGTGACATCATATCTTCCCATACTTATCGAGCCAGCCTGAGGAGGTCGGATCGTCGAACGACATGGCGGCATGGAGACAGCCACAACCAGTATCGCACCTGCTGTCCCGTTACGGAGTGTCACCGTTGAGATACGCAATCGACCATGGCCCGACGACGTGGAAGCCGACCCTGTTATAGACGTGGGCAGCGGGGACATTGTCCACCAGATAAAAGAGGTACGGGCGTCGCTGCTCCTCCAGCAGTTCGCGGGCGAGCGCGGCTACCACCGCCGTGCTATAGCCGCGGTTGCGCATAGCGGGTGCCGTCCAGACACCCCCGATCATCGCGGCGGCAGGCGTCTCCGCACTGGTGCTTGCGCCCGCCACAATGTGCCCATCGATCTCGGCGACATACGTGCGCAGCGAATGCACGCGACCGGCCATCGTGCGCCGCACCTGATCGGCGCTGAGCTGCTCGAAGCCATCAGTGCCCAGGTACAGGTGCGTCAGCGGCTCCAGGTCGAGCGCGGTCGCCCGCCGCACTATCGCGGCCCCCGGCACGACCACCACAGGCAACGCACCCTCATGCGGGGGCGCGATCTCGGCCAGATAATGTTCCTCGCGCCGCTCCAGCCGCTGGGAACCGCTCGCGGCAAGCAGCGCATCCACCAGATCGCTGCGCCCCATGCTAAAGTCTGCGCTCAGAGCGGCTGCTGTCCGTGCCAGTGGCTCCACGTCCACGCCAGGCGGCGCGTAGAGCGCGGCGCGGCGCCCCACCATCATCAGCGTAGACGTCAGCTGCCGCCCATCAAACGCCCCCCAGTAGCGCACAAACGTGGCGTCGAGGCTAAAGTTGCAGAGGTTGGCCGCCAGGAAGATGCTATAGCCCGGCTCTGTGCCGAGCAGCGTATGGAGCACAAAGCGATCCGACTCGTCGAGGCGGCGCACCAGCGGCGATGAGTTGGTGCGCCGCTGCTGTTGACTCGCTCGATTGCCCGTGCCGGAGTGACGCCACGGTTCGGTCTCGCGCCACCTGGATGTCTGCTCCATCGCCACGCTCTCTATATGCCTTCACGTCACCGTAGAGCCCGCGGAACGAGCTAACTCAGTTCTGCGAATCCTCGAACATGCTGGCCAGCTTCTCAGCCTGGTCAGACGTGATCAGCGCGTCGATCAGCGGATCAAGGTCCCCATCGAGCACACGCGGCAAGTTATGGACCGTCATATTGATGCGGTGATCGGTGATGCGATCCTGCGGATAATTATACGTGCGGATCTTCTCGCTGCGGTCTCCCGTCTGCACCTGCGAGCGCCGCGCCGCGCCCAGCTCC
>DASVOW010000716.1:0-6210 GCA_036383155.1 Ktedonobacterales bacterium | reverse complement strand
CTGCTCGCTAGCACAGCGTGCGTGCCGGTCACGTCGTTTATTCGCTTCTCCTCTGGGCATGACCAGCATAGCCATGCGAAGCGGAACATCGCAGGGCTTGCGGATCTCAGAGCTGGCCTGCTGGCAACTGCGCCAGATCGTGCGCGATGCTCTCGGCCCAGGCGTCGATCGTCTGCCAGTCGCGGAAGTCTCCCTCGGGGAGCAGTGCACGTCCGGCGGGCATTCTCCTGAACATTCGCTCGGCAAATCCGAGTGTGCCTGGGTCCAGCGCGCCATAGAACACCTGAACCCCACGCGGCTTGATCGTCTCCTTGAATTCTGCGAACTCTTTGGGCTCGGAAACGACTCGCAAGTCGCGTCCCTGGGCATCGGTGGTCGCGGTGCCGAGCGGGCCGCTGCTGAACAGCCAGACCGGCCGGGTAGCGAGGAACGCCTGGTTGCGCCGTACGAACTCTGTGGCCTCCTTGAGCCAAGAACCCATGTAGGCTGCGCTGCCGATGACAAATGCGTCGTAGCCGGTCAGATCGCGAACGGATTGCGCCGGGCGTGCTTGCGCCGGCTGTCCCGAAGCGGCGAGCTTTTCGGCGATGCGCTCGGCGATCCCTTGCGTGGCGCCGCGCTTTGTGGCGTACGCGACGAGTATGGACATGGTGGTCTCCTTCCTGCGCGCCTCATGCACAGTGCAGGATGATGCGTCGTTTTATTTCGACGATATCACTGTACAAAACACGGATCACACCTGCGTCACGCATGTCAGCCGCGATATCTCACGGACATCACAAGCCCCTCTGGCAGACGAGCGAGAACCCAGGACGGCCAGGAGCGGCGCCAGTATGCTCGTCACGAAGTGATCTGCGTAAGCGGCTACTAGCAAGGCGCCAGGCGTTCACTCGTGCGGATGGACCAGGAGCAATGGCGTGTGTCCATCGCGCAATACGTGATCGGTGACTCCTCCAAAGGCGAGCCGCGCGATGCCTGCCTCGCCACGGGTGGACATGATGATGACGCCGCACTTCGCAGCCTCAGCGCAGTCGATAATAGTGGCAGCGACCGGACCCGACCGCACCAAGGTGTGGATGGCGCATGGCTTTTCGCCAAGACGCTCTTTGAGCCGGCTCTCGACCTGTGCGAGATAGGTTTCGGCACGTACTATCGCCTCAGAGTCGTCGCTGGGATCAACGACGTGCAGCAGCGTCACCTCCTGGATCACTGTGCCGGCGAGCTGAGGAACGATTCCCGCCAGGGGAGCTTCGGAGAGTGGTGAGCCGTCTAACGGAACCAATGCGTGCCGGAGTGTGGTGTCCGACCATTCCTGTGTCTGGAAGGAACGCAACAGCAGTACGGGAGCGACGCCGCCACGGACGACGCTATCGGCGATGCTGCCCAAGGCGAGGCGAGCGACACCCGTTCGACCGTGTGTCGTCATGACGATCAAGCTCACCTGTTGAGCAGCAGCCACATCGCGTATGACGTCTGCGGCAGTCCCCCGCTCGACGTAGGTGCGATACCGCACCCCAGGCCTGGATACCCCTTTGGCTGCCGCTTCCAGGTACTCACGAGCCACCTGCTCCTCATCCCCTGACATCTGTAGATAGACATCAGGGGAAACAAATTGAGGTCCGGCCAGCATGCTATCGGTGAGTGGCGTGAGGAGCAGCACACGCAGGAGGATGAGCTCGGAGCCGGGTATCTGCGCGCAAATGCTCGTCGCTACTGGGAGCGCCTGCGCCGCCATGTCAGATCCGTCCAGCGGGACGAGCACCCGGAATGGAGTGATCTGGGAGGCGCCCTCACCGCCAGCCTGCGGTTGTGCGGATGCACCGGCGCCTGAAGTCAGACTATCAGTGGAGTCATGTGTCATTGTTGCGCCTCCTGGCCTTTTCCTGGCATTTCTCACCGGATATACCCCGATGCCTATCAACGTCATGTGCGCCGTAGTGGCATGTACCGCCGTCGCCGTAACGCTAAGCCAACCGACATTCCTGCACGCCAGTCAGACGAGCTTTCATCAGCACGCGTATGAGTATCGCCATTGGACGGGTGATGGAACAGGCGGCCTGCCAGTGGCTTGCCCTGAACGTGCGCAGATATTAAGTAGTATCACCCGCTCGCATCACAGGGTTATCACAAGAGAACGCAACGCCATCACGGACCGCTCAGAGCTGATGCACGTGGAGCCTGCTCTAGCTGAGATCCCGGCCTCGATGCTCCGGCGACTAGGCCGTAGGAATGGCTGGCTCAAAGGTGGAGGATGCGGTCTGTGAGGGATGAGCGCGGTAATGCCGTCTTGCTGGTACCACTTGCCTCTTTCTCTGGGCGAGTAGCCGAGAAGTGATCCGCGAACGACATATAGCTCTCTCCTTGCACACGGTGATCCGGTTGCCGCCATCACGTGATATGGGCGCCACCGTCCAGCAGATGCTTTCGCAGTCACAGTGCCGTCACGAGAGCGTGGTGGCATCACACGGTCGCGTCGCAGGAACACCGGAGTAGCAGCAGGACATTGTAGCGGCGGCGATGAAAGGCGGGGTAGACGGAGAGAGCCATGCGCTACTGCAGCAATGCCAGTCGTATACGAGATTTCACGGACCCTTCGTGATCGTGGGATTCACCTTGACTACGCAGAGTGGCACCCCTTCGGTAGCGACGACATGGATAACACGATAATTCGAATATCTCAGGTCATCACGTTCGTGCGTATAACCGATGAAGAAGTCCGGATTCGATTCGTCCTCTTGGAAGGTGGCTGGCAATGACGGTGTGACTAGATCCCACAAGTATTGCGACACAGCCAGTGTAGGCTTCGGCGTGCTTGTGTACTGACGATAGTTCTGACGGAGCCACCCAGCCGCCGCTGTGCTGCAGGTTCCCCAGTAATCAGTCTCATACTTGCCTGATGCGCCACGAATGCCACCAACAAGCGGACTGAAGTAGGTGTACTCGTACGGCGAGAGCGCAACCATTTCAGCAGTGACCTGCACATAGCTGGCAAGCGTTATTGCTACCAATGCCACGGCGATCCATCGCAGTGCAGTTTGCTCTTGGCGCAGTAGTAAGGTAACGCTCCGGACAAGACCGTACGCAGCGAGTATGATGAATATGGGGATGATGTAGATAAACTGCCGTAGCGCGTCATACAGCACGGGGTGTAGTAACACCAGCGGCGCCAGGGATAGCCCAAGTGCCACTATGACTGTAGCTACTGCTGGATTGACACGCCGTGTTCGCACGATCTCGGTGAATGCGATGGCCAATCCTACCAGGGCCAACACCAGCAGCATCGGAGGCGAGCCGATGACGAGCCACGTGGGGACGTAGCTTGAAGGAAGCCCAAACCCTGAATAATACGTGCCATTGAAGAGCTCCGTGCTATACCACGGATAACGCACCATGATCCGGATAGAGTGAACCAGGTTGATAATCGGATTAAGTAGGATATATGGCCAGAGCACCATCGTTGAAAGCAGCCAAGTACCCACAATCGTTCCAGCTACAGCGCCCTGGCGCAGGGATACCGCAGCCACGCGGCGCTCCCGTAGCACGAGTTTCCCATTGATGATCCACCAGCCTGCGAGGAGTACAGCCAGA
Organism: Ktedonobacterales bacterium; assembly: GCA_036383155.1. GTDB lineage: Bacteria > Chloroflexota > Ktedonobacteria > Ktedonobacterales > JADMIN01 > DASVOW01. The sequence goes on along the minus strand of DASVOW010000716.1, from coordinate 2,622 downwards.
ACGCCAAACCAGGTGAGAGCGGTGACACGAACCGCGGTCGCGGCGCCAAGGCAACAGCCGAGCAGCACGCTTGATCGGAGCGCCCGGGCACGATCGTTCCAACGATTCACAAGTTGGAGCGTCGCCCACAACACAAAAGTCATACCCACAGCAGCGGGGATGTCTTTGGGGTTGTTGTACATTGCTCCGTAGTAGCGCGGGTAGAGCCACAGACCCAGGGCAGCCGCGAATGCAACCCAGGAGCCACCGAGCTCGTAGCCAGCGAGCGCGATCGCGACGACGCCCAACCACCCAATCAGTCCCGATATAATGCGCCGCATAAGCCAGCTATCGGTCCCCACAAACCGAGATTGCAGCGCCGCAATAAACGCGTCAACTATGCCACCGTGCTCTGGCATATGTAATCTGCTACCGAATGCAGTCAAGAAGCTCGTGTCCTTGCCGAGGCTGGCGTACCATGCAAATACTTGCACGCCATAACGTTGCTGCAGTGGCTCGTCTATGCTTATGCCGTAGCGATGCGCTTGGGTAAATACCGTCACCAGCCCGACGAGTAGCAGCACGGCAAGCAGGAAATGCGGAGCGAATTCGATGAAACGCGCGATGCGCGGGTAGAACGGTGATGGCTCAGCGCGAGCCGCAACCGCTGGACCATTCGGCATTGTGGGCACACCGGCGGCTATCGAGTCGTCCTTTGACCTCTCACTCGGGCCACCACGTCGATTTCTACTTATCATCGTCCTCTCGCCTCAATTGAGTCTCACAGACTCATCATTATGTTGTCATTATAGCATGAGCTCTGCGCTCCTCAATAGCGCGATGGGATCACACGGTCGCGTTGCAGGAACACCGGAGTAGCATTGCGGCGGGACGTTGACAGGCGGGCGGGTATCTGGCATGCTGGCGCGGGCGGGGTCTGGGCGTAGAGCGATGCACGAATATGCAGCATGCGCGGAGGATGGGATGGCTGAGGGAAAGATTGGCTGGCCGGGATTGCTGGCGGCGCTGGAGCAAGGCGATGAGCAGGTGGCACGGACGGCGCGCCGGTGGCGGCGCTTTATTGCACTTGCCATGTTCATATTGTGCCTGCTGACAGTAGCGTGCATTGGATGGGTGCTGATCGAGTTGCGCGATGCGTGGGATACAGGCAGATGGTGGTATTTCTGGCAGACAGTGATTGGGCCATTTCTCATGGTCACCTACGGAGCGCCAGTTCTGTCTGTTGGTGACCCTTTTACACGCTACGCCGACGCAGCACGCAAGATACGGGAGGCAGCGATCAGGGGAGATGAGCAGGATGCCCCCGTAGCCCAGGAAAACAGCCAGCTATATCCAGACAGTAATGCGCTCTTTGGAGGCATCAGCTATGGTCCGCTCAAGCGCCCAAATGACGCCAGAGGTGCCGTTCTAGTAGCGTTGCTCTTCGTAGCTGTGCTAATAGCCATCACATTGGGAGTGGTGATGCTTGCCGTGGGAGTGAGCGGAGCGGGTGAGGTAACAACGCAACAGGAGGAGATCGTCGGTGGCATCATACTGCTCCTTCTGCTGTTTAGCATCGGGTCGCTGGTGGTCTTTCTACGGATGCGGCGCGACATCGTTGTGGTGGCAGATGACATAGGTATCACCTGGAAACGAGAGGGATGGCGGACTCAAAGCAGGAGTATTGCATGGACTGACGTGCGGGCATTCTTTGTGATAACCCGGCAGAGTTCGACTCATTCGGCGAAGGAAACGACGTGGGTACTCATGGGTTCGTCCGGGACGCTTACGTGGAGGGATCCGCAAGAGAGCACATCACAGGCTGATACGCCGCATGCGCAATTCGCGGCACTTGTTGCGGCGCGAACACGACTGCCGTTGCGCGATCTCTCTGCGCTCGCGAATCGCGTGACGAGCACACAGTTTACCACTGAGCGGCGTGAAGCCATACTTGCCGCACTGAATGCCGCAGCAACTCGGCAGGAACAGCGTGAAGTGTTGCGTTCCTCAATACGCAAAAACGAGCCGGCAACCAAGCCAACCACCCTGGGGTTGGGATGCACTGTGCAGCTTGTGCTGGTCATTGTGTTCGCCGTGCTCTACGCCGGAGGCTGGGGACTCAAACAGTATCAGCCACACTATTACGAGGGTATGCTTGTGCAGATTCACGCGAGCAAGCCTCTCTATCATGATGGCCTGACCTACGATGACGATAAGTGGGATATGGAGTTCATGATGCCAATTCCCACTGGACATTCTTTCAAGGAAGATGGGTTTCATTTGACCACTACGAAAGGTTATGCGACACATTCGTGGACGACCTTCGAGCATGGTGACGCAGCAGTCGAAGTCACAACGCGCCAGATTGGTACTACGGATAGTGATGGGGTAGGGCTGGCGCTGCGGGCGAACGAAAATGGCAGCGACATGGTAGTGTTTTACGTGGACTCGGCGGGATACTGGCAACTATTGAATTACCATTTCGTCGATAGTAACCCCAGCCACAATCACAATTGGTCTTTTCTCGATGGGGGACACAGCAAAGCGATTCACACAGGAAACGGTGCGGTGAATCAACTGCTGGTGCTGATGCGCAGGGATCAGTACGTTTGCTATATCAACGGGCATATGGTCGAGGTGTAT
>DASVOW010000715.1:0-3473 GCA_036383155.1 Ktedonobacterales bacterium | reverse complement strand
CCAGCAGTATCAACTGAATGTGTCGACTGGCGCTGGGTATACCAATCCCGATAGCTCTATTGTAACGTTCGCCGCCGGGACGTGGACGTTCACCGTCACCCTCGACGATGGCGTGTCCTATGACTACACCGTTCAGTTGAGCTAGCTTCCCACGCAACGCGGCGGGCATCCTCCTTCGGGTGGGATGCCCGCCGCTTTCTTGTCCCGCCGGATCACTCGACAACCCTTTTCGCAACCTGCCAAGCGTGTCCGCGCATTCTTGCTCTTCGACCCAAAATGCAGTACTATATTGAACGTGAGGTTGCTCTCAGATATTTCACCGCGGCGTCGTGTGACACGGCGGTGAAGAAGGACGGGCATCATGAAGCACCACGTTCTACCTCCTGGACCTGAAGGATTACCCATCGTCGGCAACATCTTTCAGTTTCGCCGCGACCAGCTCGCATTTGTTCGCGGAGTGCAGCGCTCGTTTGGTGATGTCGCGACGATCTCTCTTGGGAAGTTGCCCATTGTGCTCTTCTCCCGTCCTGAGCATGTGCGCTACTTCCTCGTCGACAATGCCCGTAACTTCACCAATCGTGAGTTCGCCTGGAACCTTCGTCGTCTCCTTGGTGATGGGCTCCTCACGATCGATGGCGACTTTCGTCGTCAACAGCGCCGCCTCGTTCAGCCCGCATTTCACAAAAAGCGTGTCGAGAGCTATGCTGCTGTCATGGTCCAGCATACCCGCGAGATGCTCGACGAATGGCAGTCAGGCGCCGAAGTCGACATCGCGCGTGAGATGCAGACGCTTACCCTGCGCATCGTCGCGAAGTCGCTCTTCGATGTCGATCTCAAAACCGAGAGCAGAGGTCTGGGTCAGGCGTTCAGCGATGTCATCGAAAATCCCCTTGACATGCCATTCTCCTTGCGTGCCCTGCCGATCAACCTGCCGTTCACACCATATGGCAAGCACATGGCTGGTCGTGCCACATTGGATGCCTACGTCTACGAGGTGATCGCGCGCCGTCGAAAAGATGGGCGCGATACCGGCGACGTCCTCTCCATGCTGCTGAGCGCCCACGATGACGGCGTGACTATGACCGACGTGCAGGTACGCGACCAGACGATGACGCTCTTCGCTGCCGGCCACGAGACGACGGCGAATGCGCTGTCCTGGACCTTCTACCTGCTCTCGGAACATCCCCACGTGCGCGTAAAGCTCCAGGCCGAGCTGGCCCGTGTCTTGGCAGGCCGTGACCCCACAGTGGACGACCTCCCCAATCTGCCCTATCTCGAATGGGTGATGAATGAGTCGCTGCGCATGTATCCCCCCGCCTGGACCCAGGGACGCCGCGCCCGCGAGGCATTCGATCTGGCTGGCTACACATTTCCTGCTGGCACTACGGTCATGTTCAGCCAGTGGGTGCTCCACCACCTACCCGACATCTGGGGCGACCCCGAAACCTTCCGCCCGGAGCGCTGGGACCCGGAGCGCGGGCAAAAAGTGCCGCAGGGCGCGTACTTCCCCTTCGGGGCCGGGCCGCGCATGTGCATCGGCGCGCCATTCGCCCAGCTTGAGGCACGCCTGCTACTGGCAACCATCCTGCAGCGCTACGAGCCGAGGCTCGTCCCCGGCTTCTCCGTTGTCACTGGTCCTCGCGTCACGCTACGACCCAAGCACGGTATCCGTATGACCCTGGAGCCCGTCCGCACCAAGACAGCGGCATCACTGCCGGTACGTGCATAGCGCCCGCTCGTTTGCCCAACGGCGTTCTTGCATGCTTGTCATCGTGCGTGATAGAGTGACCCCAGGTAGTGCCCTGCCCGCACCCCACGCCATCTCTCAATCGCTATGAATGAGATACAACTATGACCGCTGTGTCACTGCGCGTCTTCGGGCATCTGAACGACTTCCTTCCCTACGCGCGCCGCCGGCAGACGTTTACCCTGCAAATCGAGGGCACCCCGTCCGTGAAAGATCTGATCGAGTCGGTGGGCGTGCCACATACTGAAATGGACATAATCACCGCCAACGGTGTATCGGTGGACTTTGCCTATCTCGTGCGTGAAGCTGACCACATCGAAGTCTTTCCCCTGTTCAGTGCAACCACCACCTCTCCCTTAATCCACCTCATTCCGCAGCCTCCCCAGGAGATGCGCTTCATCCTCGACGTCCACCTCGGCCGCTTGGCAGCCTATCTGCGTATGCTCGGCTTCGATACGGCGTATGAAAACGCCTGCGACGATCCTGTGCTTGCGCAGCGCTCCCACGACGAAGGACGCATCCTGCTCACTCGCGACGTAGGATTGCTCAAGCGCGGCGTTGTGACGCGGGGCTATTTCGTGCGCGAGACCCAGCCAGACCGTCAGATTGAAGAAGTGGTGCGCCGTTACGCCCTGATGCCAAAGGCTGCGCCATTCTCTCGCTGTTTGCGCTGCAATGCGCCGACCGTTGTTGTCCTTAAAGCGGACATCAAGGAGCAGCTCATTTCCCAGGTGCATGAGCGATACGACGAATTTAGTCGCTGCCCCGGCTGCGGTCAAATCTACTGGAAAGGCTCACACTATCAGCACATGGAGCTACTCGTCGCGCGTCTGATGAGCGACACAGCGGCTGAGAGAGCGCGGCACATATGATGCACGCAATCCAACCACAATGAACGGGCAGAGCAGAGTGCTAACAAGAGGAGATCGATGATGCGATTTGGCGTGTTCGTACCCCAGGGCTGGCGTATGGATCTAGGCGATCTCACTGATCCTGTGGAGCAGTACGAGGCGATGACTGCCGTCGCCCGCCTCGCCGACAGCCTCGAAGCCTTCGACTCCATCTGGGTCTATGACCATTTCCATCCCGTGCCTCGCCCCGTACCCGCCACCGTCTTTGAAGCGTGGACGATCACGGCTGCGCTGGCCCGCGACACCCAGCGCGTCAACGTCGGCCAGATGGTGACCTGCGTCGGCTACCGCAACCCCGCCCTGCTCGCCAAGATGGCCTCGACGGTGGACGTGCTCAGCCATGGGCGCCTCTACTGCGGCATCGGCGCCGGCTGGTACGAGCACGAGTGGCGTGCCTACGGCTACGGCTTCCCCGAGACGCGTGACCGCATGCGCGCCTTCCGCGAAGCCACCCAGATCATCGTCAAGATGTGGACCGAAGAGTATCCGACGTTCCAGGGCGAGTACCACCACATCGACAAGCCGATCAACGAGCCCAAGGGCGTGCGCAAGCCGCATCCGTCGCTCTGGATCGGTGGTGGTGGCGAGCAGATCACCCTCAAGCTGGTCGCCCAATATGGCAACGCCTGCAACATCGGCGGCTCACCTGACGAGATCCGCCACAAGCTCGAAGTGCTCCAGGGCCACTGCCAGACAGTGGGCCGCAACTCTGACGAGATCATTCGCTCCAGCAACCTCACTGTCTTCCCACTCAAGCCGGGTGAGGACCCCGAGAAGGCGACGGAGCTGGCGCGCCGCCCGTATGGCTACGACTA
>DASVOW010000714.1:0-2132 GCA_036383155.1 Ktedonobacterales bacterium | reverse complement strand
GGTTTTCAGTACGACGGTCGTTTCGGTGCCTTCGACGCCGGGGATTTGCTTGAGGCGCTCGGTGATGTGGAGAAGATGTTCGGTGCTGGATGCCCTCACCTTGAGGATCATGCTGAGCTGCCCAGCTACTGAGTAACATTCATCGATCTCGCGGACCTGCTCCAGGGCGCCGACCAATTCGGAGCATGGACGCGAGGCGCGGACGCCAACGGAGGCGAGGACGGTGAGGCCCAGAGCCTCCGGCGCGACATCGATGGTCCAGCGGCGGATCACGCCGTCACGCTGCAGGCGGCGCAGGCGATCATGCACCGATGAGGGGGCCAACTCGACGCGGCGTGCGAGGTCTTCCAGACGCAGGCGTCCTTCCTCCTGTAAGGCAGCGATGAGGATCGTGTCGGTTTGGTCGAGCTGACGAGGCTCGGCGTGGCGCGCCGAAAATTCTTCGGTCATTTTGTCTTTCCTCCCGAAGAAGATTATAGTAGGTCACAGCAATACCCGATGTTCATTTGGCCAGTGAGATGTATATGGGAGGGGTAGCATGCAGACACTCGTAGTCGTCGATGCGCAGAATGAATTCTCGGCGGGGGGCCAGAGAGCCGTGCCAGATCATGGCATGGCGTTGGAGGCGATCCTCCAGCGGGTGGAGGAGGCGCGCCGGGAGGAGCGGCCGATCGCGTGGGTGCGCCACTACAACACGCCGGAGGAGAACGCAGGGAGAGCGTCACCAGCGTTCGTGCCGGGTACGTGGGGCGCGGAGTTTTCGCCGGGGCTCGGGCCGCTTGCTGACCGCGCCGAGGAGCGGGAGTTCGTGAAGACGGTCTATGGCGCCTTCACCGGGACGGATGTTGGCTCGTGGCTGGAGAGCGTGGGCTCTGACGAGGTGTTGATCGTGGGCTTCTACACGCACATGTGCGTCTCGACGACGGCTCGCGAGGCGCTGATGCGCGGACTGAGCGTGTCGGTGGATCCAGACGGCACGGGAGCCACGGCGATTTCGCATGAACTGCTCGGCTCGCTCTCGGCGGAAGAGGTTCGCCGGTCGGCACTGCTCCAACTGAATCATATGGGGGTCGAGATCACGCCGAGAGGGTAGGCGGAAACGGGGAATGCGTGGCGTGTCGGTGCGACTCCTCGCCGGATGCCTGAGTCCCGGCAAGGAGTCGTGTTCGTTGGGATGGTGCGAGTTGTGGCGCGGGCTGTCACGTCTGCTCGGTGTGGGAGGTGTAAGGGAGGAGAGAAGAAGCGCATCGAATAGAGGGGTGTTGGCAGATGTCTCTGGAGACGAACGGCATAAAGGGCTTCAGGTGGCTGTTAGCGTGTTGTGTCGCGTGCGTGCTGTTGACGATTTTCTGGCATATGCCAGCACAGGCGCAGGCGGCGGGCACTGTGGGACTGCCGTTGGAGGCGCAACGGTCGTGCGCGGCGGGTAGCGGCTCGTATGGTAGGGCAGCAACGGTGGTGAGCGAGCGGGTACAGGCATCGGGGGCACGCATCGTCCTCAATCGTATGGAGGGTCCGCCGGGAACGCAGCTTACACTGACAGGCAGCGGCTGGCCAGCTGGCTCGACGGTCACGATTGACCTCATCGCACACAACGAGATCACCGGCCAGCTTTTCGTCGGGCAACCGGGAATAGCAAAGGCGACAGCGGGAAGTGATGGGAGTTTCCGTACGAGGACGTTCAACGCACCACAGCAACATAGCTGCGGAGGGAACGGCTATGGTCTGCCTAATAGCGTCGTGCAGTACGTCGCGCATACAGCAGACAATGCGGTGAAGGCAGAGGCGCAGTTTCGCTACCTGCCCGCGCCGGAGCTACAAATTCTCTCGCCCGGTGAGAATGGGCAGAGTGTGACGCCCGGGACACCGCTTGCCATTTCGGGTCTGCATTGGGAGCCGGGGGTAGAGGTGACGCTGACTGCCGCGACAATCGCGAATCCTGCGATGCCGCCAGAGCTGAACAACGTGCCAACGCCACGTGATCAGGACTCGATACGCGCGTTGGCAGATGCTATGGGTTCGTTTCAGGTGGGTATGCGGATACCGGTGGACCTCGCACCACGCACAGGCTATACGATTATGGCGGCGAGCAGCGGCCCACGGTTTGGCATGCTGACGGTGCCGGGGAGGAC